>WFSF01000238.1 GCA_015486155.1 Armatimonadota bacterium | reverse complement strand
GCTGGTGGGCGGCACGCCCGAGGAAGTGCGCCGGAGCGTGCGGGAGGCGATGGAAAAGGGGGCGCGCGGAAAGGGTTTCATCCTGGGGCCCAGCCACTCCATCGCCTATGGCACCAAGTACGACAACTTCATGGCCATGCTGGACGAGTACACGCGGCTCGCGGACCGGGTTTGACGCCGCCTCGGGCGCGCCTCGCATAAACAGGATCGTCACGTTTCCTTCACACCTGTTTCCTTGTTGTGCCCATGGCCGGGTGGTATAATTCCCTGACCATGGGATCGGGGATCACGATCATCGGCAAGGGCCGTTATTTCTGCAAGACGCCGCACAAGATGGCGGGCGGGATCCTGCAGGAACTGGGCGTGAGCGACGCGAAGGTGGAGCAGACCGAGGATCTGGAGGCGCTGCTGGACCTCGGTGTGGTGAATCCGCCGGCCCTGGTGGTGAACGGGAGGCTGAGACTGATGGGGCGGGTGCTGGTGCGCGCCCATGTGCGATAGGCGCTGGAGGAGGGGTTGCGGTGAGGCCGCGAACGGCCCCGATGCGGAACCCTCCGGGAAGTGAGGTCGGCCGACATGGCTGAAGCTGGCGAAAGACTGCCGAAGCGTGATCCGCAGGCTGGCCCGGCCGCACGTGCGGCCGGCCGCAAGGTGCTGGTGGTGGATGACGAGGAGTCGGTGCGGGAGCTGGTGCAACTCTACCTGGGGAAGGAAGGCTTCGAGGTGATCTCGGCTCGGGACGGCCAGGAGGCGCTTCGCATGAACGGCAAGCACCGTCCCGATCTGGTGATTCTGGACCTGATGCTGCCCGGGCTGGATGGATGGGAGGTGTGCCGGCAGATTCGCTCCACCTCCCAGGTGCCCATCATCATGCTCACCGCCCGCACGGAGGAAGTGGACCGGATTGTGGGGCTGGAGCTGGGCGCGGACGACTACGTGGTCAAACCCTTCAGCCCCCGCGAGCTGGTGGCGCGGGTGAAGGCGGTGCTCCGCAGGGGCTCCATGGCCGGCGAGGAGTCGGAGACGCTGTCCTTTCCCGGGCTCCGCATCGACCGGGTGAGGCACCGGGTGGAGGTGGAGGGCGAGGAGGTGCACCTCACTCCCACGGAATTCCGGTTGCTGTGGTGTATGGCGAGCCATCCCGGGAGGGTGTTCAGCCGCGCCGAACTGCTGGATCGGATCTGGGGATATGATTCCGAATCGGATGCCCGCACCGTGGACGTGCATATCAAGCGCCTCCGCCACAAGACGAAGGCCTCCGAGGCCCGTCCCTTCACCATCAGCACTGTGTGGGGAATGGGATACAAGTTTGAGACTCGCCCGCCTGCCGAGGAGTAACATGCAGGTCGGCGCCGAGCGCGGGCGGGCAGAGGTGCTGCCATTCCATGCGTAGTCTTTTTGCCAAGTTGTTCCTGGCGCATCTGGCCACCCTGGCCATTGCGCTCGTGATTTTCAGCGTGCTCCTCAGCAGCGCATTCGAGACCTTGTATGCGCACATCGCCCAGCGCCAGATGGCGGCCAGGACCCAAGAGATGGCGAAGGCACTGGCCCCCGCGGTGAGCCGCGCCAAGTCCCATGAGGAGCTGCAGCGGCTGATCGGCCTCCTGGAGAAGTCCACCCATACTCAGATCTGTCTGACCCTGGCGGGCGATGAGTCCGAGGTGGTGGGGACGGGTGAAGGGGGAAAGGAGGGGGGGAAGCCCGGGGCGGGAGTGCAGCATGCATGTCCCGGCACCGTCGTCACCCTCAGCGGTCCCTCGGCCCACGCCTGCGGGGAGCCGATAGTGATGGCCTCCGCCGCTTTGCCGGGAAACATGGGCGTGCTCCAGGTGCGGGCTCCGTATGCCGATGTCGTGGAGATGTACGTGTCCCGCCTGCGCGGCCTCGTGCTCTACGCCGGCGTGGTGGCGGTGTTGGTGTCCGCGTTCATGGCTCTCTTCCTGGCAGAGCGTTTCTCGGGACCGTTGCGCAGCATGCGCTCCCAGGCCGCGCGGATGGCGGCCGGGGACTTTACCCAGCGATTGGGCTTGGAGCGGAGAGACGAGATCGGCGCCCTGGCCGGCTCGTTCGATTCCCTGGCCGACAGCTTGGAGCACAGCCTGGCGGACCTCCAGCGCGAACAGGCGCGGCTCAGGGGGGTCGTCTCCTCCGTGGCCGAGGGAATCATTGCGGTCGATTCGCAGGGCAAAGTATCCCTCATCAACCCACAGGCGAGCAACCTGCTGGGCATCGAGAAACAGTCCGTCGGCCTGACGGTGCAGGATCTCGGGCTGCCCGACGAAATAAGCGAACGCTTCATGGAATGCCTCGCTCAGAACCGGGTGTGCTCGATCGAAGCCGAGATCGGGAAGACGAAGCGCGCGGTCTCCCTCCAGGTGGCCCCCATGCGTGCGGACGAGGAAGCCAACTGGGGGGCGGTGGCCGTATTGCGGGATGTGACCGAGGAGCGGCGCCTGGAGGAGATGCGCAGCCGCTTCATCAGCGACGCCTCGCACGAGATCAGGACCCCTCTCACGGCCATCGGAGGGTTCGCGGCCGCCATCGCCGACGGCACCGCGGACACGGAGGAAGAACGGATACGGTGCGCCTCCATGATAGTCCGCGAGGTGGAGCGGCTGAGCCGTCTCACCAATGACTTGCTGGACCTTTCCCGCATCGAATCCGGAGCCGTGAAACTGAAACTCGCGCCCGTGGACATGGCCGAGTTGATTCGCGAGGCGATCGATTCCTTCGAGACGCAGATTCGGGAGCGGGGCATCGCAGTTGAGCTGGATTTGCCCTCCGGGCTCCCCGCGGTGAACGCGGATGCCGACCGCATCCACCAGGTGCTGGTCAATTTGATCTCCAACGCCATCCGCTTCAGCCGGCCCCAGGGGAGAATCAAGATCGCGGCGCAGGCCGCGGACGGATGGCTCAGGGTGGAGGTGGAGGACAACGGCGCGGGAATCCCGGAGGAGGAACTTCCGCACATCTGGGAGCGCTTCCGGCGCGTCGACTCCTCCAGAGCGAGAGAGGCGGGTGGAACGGGACTCGGCCTCGCCATCGTCCGCTCCATTCTCTCCGCCCACGGCGGCTCCGTATCCGCGCGCAGCGTGCAGGGGGAGGGATCTGTGTTCACCTTCTCCCTCCCCATCGGATAACAGATGCAGGCAACGAGGTTGACAGCGTGAATTCGCCCAGCCCGCCGGTCTCCGCCCCCTCCTGGGCGGAGGTGGATCTCGGCGCGGTGCGCCACAACGTCGCCGCGGTCAAGGCGCTGATAGGACCGTCGCGCTGGCTGTGGGCGGTGGTGAAGACCAATGCCTACGGCCACGGTCTGGTGGAGACTGCGCGCGCCGCGTTGCAGGGCGGCGCGGCCGGGCTGGCGGTGGCCCAGTTGTCGGAGGGGGTGGCCCTGCGCGACGCGGGGGTCTCCGCCCCCGTCTTGCTCCTCTGCCCCGGCGACCCCGCCCAGGCCGCGGAGACAGTGGTCCATGGCTTGATTCAGACCGTGTGCACTGGGGAAGAAGCGGAAGCGCTCTCGCGGGCCGCGCGGGAGCGACAGGCGCCCGCGCGCGTGCATCTGAAGGTGGACACGGGGATGGGACGATTGGGGGTGGCGCCCGAAGATGCGCCCGAGTTCTCGCGGGTGCTGACGGCGCTGCCAGGCATTCGTCTCGAGGGAGTTTTTTCCCACCTGGCGAGCGCGGAGGCGGAGGATCCGTCCTATACAAAGCGGCAACTCGACCGCTTCCGGCGCGCGGTCGAGGGGATCCGCGCGGCGGGCGTCGATCCCGGCCTCTGTCACCTCGCAAACAGCGCGGGCACCCTGCGCTTTCCGGAGGCGCGTCTGGACGGGGTGAGGGTGGGCCTCTTGACGTACGGGATTCTCCCCGACGCCCCGGACCTGCCCCCGCTCGACCTGCGTCCGGCCCTCACCTGGCGAACGCGGCTCTCCTTCGTCCACCGTGTGGCGCCCGGCAGCCTGGTGTCATATGGGGGAACCTACCGCGCCGCGGGGGAGAGACGGCTGGGAGCGCTTCCCGTGGGCTATGGAGACGGCTATCCCAGGCATGCCTCCAATCGCGCCTATGTGCTGATAAGAGGCAAGAGATGTCCGGTGGTGGGAAGAGTGTGCATGGATCACACGCTGGTGGACCTCACCGCTCTGAGAGACGCCCATGCGGGGGAAGAAGTGGTATTGGTGGGGAGACAGGGAGATGGCCGGATCGCGGCGAACGACTTAGCGCGGTGGGCTGGCGGTGTGGTGCATGAGGTGACCACCTCGATCGGCAGACGTGTGGTGCGGATCCACCGGGGGCTGGATACGGATTGAAGGCCGGATTCGCCGGCCCACCGGACAGAGAGGGAGTGCCGAGATGGTGCGCGCGCTGATTGCCGTCCTGCTGCTGATTCTCCCGGCGGGTTGGAGCTGGGCGCAGACGCCGACGCTTGGGACGCCGGCCGGCCCCGCAACCGGGCGCGAGGCCGCCGCGCGGCCGGTGCCGGACCTCTCGGATGAGAGCGTGCCCGGCGAGGCCGTGGTGGAACTCGCGGATTTCATCTGCGCCTATCTGAACGACAGCGGCACAGTGCCGGATTGGGCGCAGGTGAAGACCGTGAGCGGGCGGCTTCGCCGCATCTCCGCGGCCCAGGTGTTCGCGTTGCTGGCGCGGACGGTGTATCTCTGGGATTCCACGGGCGAGCTGCCGACCGCTGTCCCTCTGGCTCCCAAACAGGTCAATCCTCCCCAGCTGGACGCAGAGGACATCCCCTTGCAACCCCCCGACCCATCCGTGGGCAGGGAGGTGCCGACCGCGGATTTCCTCTCCTGGTGCGCGGAGACGGTCTACTGGATAGACCGCCTGCACACCATCCCCACCGCGGTATGGCTCGACGGGGAGCGCCTCTCGGCCATCGAGTACCTGGCCGGGCTGGCGATCTGTATCCAGTACAAATACTACGAAGGGGATCTACTCGAGTATATCTTTCTCCCCCACTACGCGCCTCCTGGCAGTTGGGTGGGCGCTTCCGGCAAGGCCGTGCGGGCGGCGCGGCGGTCCGCCCCATCCGATCAGGCGGAGCCTCGGGCACAGGAGGTATTGACCGCGGAGCCGAAAGAGGAGCCCGAGAAGCCTGCCCCGGGCCCCGAAGCCGAGAACTATCAGAGCCCCTCCCTCCTGCTCACGCCGGATCTGGGAACCGAGGTGAGCGGAGTGGTGGACGTGGTGGGCTTCTACACCGGCCCCCCGGCCGATTACGCCATCTTCGGCGTGGACGGCAAGACCACGGCGATGACCAACCGGCAGCCCTTCTCGTTTCGCTGGGACACCTCCGGGCTGAAGGAGGGCACCCATATGGTACGGGTGCGCATCTACGGAAAGGACGATGACCTGTTGATAGAGCAGGTGAGCATCTATCGGGTGATCTCACGCGCCCCCGCCCAGGCGGAGCCGAGTGAGTAGCGCGCATGAGGCGCGCGGCGCGGCCGCGGCGGCCTCCCAGAGCAGCACATTCCACAGGAATAGAACCCAGCAACTGTGAGCATCGCCAACACACTACTCCTCAACTGGCTGCTGGCGCTTCCCTTCTTCGGAGCCGCGGCGGCGGCCGTTTTTCCAAGCCTGAAGATACTTCCCCATTCCTCCCGTGAGGCGAAAGCCCTGGAGCGAGGGGCGTGCCATTTCGGCGCCCTGGTCAGCCTGCTCGGGCTCTCGCTGTCCGTCCGACTGCTGGCGCGGTTGGCGCGAGGGGAGACGGTGAGGGCGGACTATCTCTGGACGCACGATCTCTACCACCTGCGCTTTCAGGCCGACGCTCTGACCGCGGCGGCCGCGCTGGTGGTCTACGGGGCGGGCCTGCTCATCTTCATTCACCTGATACATGGAGGAGAAGCGCGATACGCGCAACGGGCGGCGCCGCTGTTGCTGCTCGCGCAGGGGGGAATAGTCGCTCTGGCCGCCTCCGCGGACGTGATTCTCCTGGTCTTCTGCCTTGGAGCGGCCGTGTTCTCTCTGGCCCTCCTGCTCTCCTCCGACACTCCTGCCCACAGGCGGGGCCTGCTGTTGAACGGCCATCTCGCCTGGTCCCTGGTGCTGCTGGCGGCGATGTTGTTGTGGCGGCAGGCGGATGACACCTCCATGGCCCAGATTCCGCTGCTGGTGCTCACCAAGCCCCCCCTGAGCCTGCGCGCCATCGCCCTGGTAGGGTTGTTCGGAGCGGCGCCGCTGCTGGCGGGCGCGCCGGGGTACGGGCGCTGGCCCGCGGCGGCGAAGGCGGCCCCCGCGCAGGGGGCGCTTGGAGCGGTGCTGCTGGTGGTCGCGGGAGGCGTGATCCTCTCGCGTCTGCTGCCTGGTTCCCTGCTGTTGCCGACGGTGCCTGGAGTGGAGGGCGCGGCGCGGTGGCTTGGGCTGGCGCTGCTCTGGGGGGGGGCATTGGCCGCCTGGCGGGCCCACGACCTGCGCGGCCGCGCGGGATGGCTGACCGCGGCCCAGGCCGGATATCCGCTGCTGGCGGTTGCGGGCGCGGCGGGCCCCGGGGGGGCCGAGGCGTTTCTCAGGACGGCGGCGCTGCACCTGGTGACCGTCCCTCTCGCGCTGCTGGCCCTCTGGCTGGCCGTCCTCACCGTGCTCCAGCGCGCGCGGACGGACACCGTGATGGGCCTCAGCGGGCTCTTCGGCAAGCTGCCTCTGGCGGGCCTGGCGTTTCTGGCCGGGGGGCTTTCCCTGGCGGGCATGCCGCCGCTGGCGGGATTCCGGGAGCAACTCCTGTTGCTGAGAGCGACCGCCGCCTACCATTCTTTTTTCCTGTCGGGAGTGATTCTGGCGGCGGACGCGGTTATCGCAGCGGTGGTGCTCGATAGTTTCCGGCGGGTGTTTCTGCGCGGCCAGCCTCCCTCAGACATCGGCCGCAACTCCCTTGCGCTCGCGCTGCCGCTGGTGGTGATCCTGGCCGCGCTGCTGGTGGCGGGAATCTGGCCCGGGCCCTGGCAGGCCTGGGCGGAGACCACATGGCGCACCGCGCTGACGTTGAGGCCCACGCCATGAGCGGGGCCTCCTCCATGCCGCTCGCGGTCTCCCTCACCATCGCCTTCGGGGCCGGAGTGACGGCGCTCGCCACTCTCCAGGCAATTCGCGGGCGGATGGCGGGGTTCTGGTGGGCCCTCCTGGCGGGGCTGGGGCAGGCGTTCCTGGCGCTCGCGGCCGCGCTCCGGGATCCGGAAGGGGCAGGGGGCCGGGCGGCCGCGCTGCAGATTCTGGTGGCGGCGGCCGCAGGTCTGCTGGGTGTGGTGTGCTCCCGCAGCGGGGAAGGGGAGGAGGAGCAACGGGACGCATTCTCTCGCCTCGGCCGCGCCGTCGCCTGGGCCGCCTTGGTCGGCTTTCCCGTCACTGCGGGCTTCCCCTCCAAAGTCGTCCTGGTCCGCGCATTGCTCGACCTCGATTGGACGTGGCTGGCGGTCCTGGCGCTGGCGGCGGGGACGGCGGCGATGTGGCCGGCGCTGGCCGCGTTCCGCTCGCCGGGGACCGGCCGGTTGGGCTGGGCCGGAAGGGCCGCGGCCGCGGCGATGATGTTGATCATCATCGCGCCCGGCCTCTATCCCCAGTGGGCGGTATCGGCCGCCGATTGGGTGGCGCGCGTCGTATTTTCCTGACCTCCACGGTTGCGCCGCTGGAGCGTCTGTGGTAAGGTCTGGCGACTCCTGAGGCCTCTACCGAGAAGTCGCGCAGCCGCGCGCGCAACCGGGGGCGCTGTCGGAATATGGTATGTAGCAAGTGAGGAAGGCAGGGGACCTCTCGGCCGTGGGCGAAGGATTTGCAGGGAGGCAGTGCTCGTCAGCCTTCGTCCTGCCGACAACACTATGAGCGGATACACAAAAGATCTCAGAAACCTGCTGGTGGGCCTGGCCGCGCTCTTCCTGGCGGCGTGGCCCGCGCGCGGGGCGCGCATCTACACCGTGCGGCCCGGCGATAACGTGTGGCGGATCGCGCGCACGGTTGGGGTGCCGATGCGCGCGCTGCTCCAGGCCAACGGGCTCGGGGAGCTGTCGGTGATCCGCCCGGGGCGGAAATTGATCCTCCCCGACCCGGTCGAGGAGGCGGCGGCTCCCGTCACCTATGTCATCCAGCGGGGTGACACGTTGACCGCCATCGCGCGGCGATTCGGGGTCAGCGTCGAGGCGCTCGCGCGCGACAACGGCCTCACCGACGCGAATCTGATCCGCGCGGGCGCGACCCTGCGCATCGATGTTTCCCGCGCACGTCCCACACCCGCCCTTCCATCCGAGGATTCCGGAGACACCGGCCGGGAACTGGTGGAGGCCGCGCTCCAGTACCGCGGCGTGCCCTATCGCTGGGCGGGGATGACCACCCGCGGCATGGATTGCTCCGGGCTGGTGGCCCGGGTGCTGATCAGCCATGGCATCAAGGCCCCGCACAATTCGCGGCAGTTGTACCGGCTCGGCGTTCCGGTCTCCCGCGATCGGCTCCAGCCGGGGGATTTGGTCTTCTTCAACACCACCGGGCGCGGCATCTCCCATGTGGGCATCTACATCGGAGACCAGAAGTTCGTGCACGCCTCCTCCGGCGGCGGCAAGGTGAGGGTGGACCGCCTGGACGCCGGGTACTACCATCGCCGCTACGTGGGGGCGCGCCGCGTGCGATAGCCCCCCGGCGGGACGGGCCGTCTTTTCCCTCGGGGCGGGAGCAGGAGGGATCCGCCGGATTCCGTTGTTCCGCGCGCCGCGATGGAGGAACGACCGGGCGCGCGCGGAACCTCTCAATAGCACTTCAAGGGTGGTCTGTAGCGTGGCCGAGCCGATTCTTCGCATTCAACGACTCCCGAACGCCCGCGACCTGCCCCTGCCCGAGTACATGAGCGAGCAGGCGGCGGGAATGGACCTGCGCGCGGCGGTGGAGGCTCCGGTGACTCTGGCCCCGGGAGAGCGAGCGCTGATTCCCACCGGCATCCGGGTGGCCGTGCCCGCCGGGCACGAGGCCCAGGTGCGGCCGCGCAGCGGGCTCGCGGCGAGACACGGCGTCACCCTGCTGAACTCCCCGGGGACGGTGGATGCCGACTACCGGGGAGAGGTGCGCGTGGTGCTCGTGAACCACGGCCGGGAGCCCTTCACCGTGGCCCGCGGCGACCGCATCGCGCAGCTGGTGATCGCGCCGGTGGCAAGGGTGGCCGTGGAGCCGGTCGCCGAGTTGGACGAGACCGCGCGGGGGGCCGGCGGATTTGGCCACACAGGAAAGTGAGCGGGATGGCGGCCTTCGTCATCGGCATCGGAGGCGGAAGCGCCTCGGGCAAATCCACCATCGCGGCGCTCCTCGCGGAGCGCCTGGCGCCTCTGCGGGTGGAGATAATCAACCAGGACAAGTACTTTCTGCCCGCCGACCAGCTGCCCAGGCACGCCAGCCGCGACGGCTCCCGGGAGTGGCCGGACCACAATCAACCGGGCTCCTTCGATTTCGCCCGCCTGCGTGCCGACCTGCGGGCGGCGCGGGAGGCGGGCGCGCAGGTGCTCATCGTGGAGGGCATCCTCGTCCTGTACGACGAGGAACTGCGCTCTCTGATGGACCTCAAATTGTACGTGGAGGCCGACGCGGACGAACGCATCGTGCGCCGGATCCGCCGCAACGTGGAGCGCGGATACTCGCTGGACGATATCTGCGACTTCTACCTCGATTCCGTCCGCTACCGCCATCAGGAGTTCAACGCGCCCACCAAGGCCTACGCGGACCTGGTGATTCCCGGAGGCAAGGACGAGGCGGAGGAGAGGGAACGCCTGCTGGGGCAGGTGGTGAGCATGGTGCGCGCCGCGCGGGGGGAGGAGGGGCCGTGAGGCGCGTCTATGCTGACCTGCACATCCACATCGGTCGCACCAGCGCCGGCGAGCCGGTGAAGATCACCGCCGCCCGCGACCTCACCTTTGAGAACATCGCCCGGGAATGCGCCACCCGCAAGGGCATCGAGATCGCCGGCATCGTGGACTGCGGCTCTCCCGCGGTGATGGCCGACATCGACCGGATGGTGGAGGCCGGCGAGATGATCGAGCTTCCGAGGGGCGGGCTGCGCTACCGGGACGCCACCACCGTAATCCTCGGCTGTGAGCTGGAGACCGTGGAGGAGGACGGCGGTGCCTCCCATCATGTCTCCTATTTCCCCGGCCGTGAGGAAATGCGCGTCTTCGTGGGCCTGCTGAGGAGGCTGGTCACCAATCTGAACCTGAGTTCGCAGCGCTGCCGGGTGCCGGCGAGAAAACTGATGCGGATGGCGCTCCAGGCGGGCGGCGTCTTCGTGCCCGCCCACGCCTTCACCCCGCACAAGAGCCCTTATGGCAGCTGTGTGCGGCGGCTCACGGAGATGTTCGGCGAGGAGGGAATGGCCGGGCTCGCGGCCGTGGAGCTGGGGCTGAGCGCGGACAGTTTTCTCGCCGACCGCATCGCCGAACTCGCCCCTCTCACCTTTCTCTCCAACTCGGACGCGCATTCCCTGCCCCGCATCGCGCGGGAGTACAACGTGATCGAGATCCCCTCGGAGCGGGAAGGGGACGATGAAAACGGCGGTCCGTGCCCCACCTTCCAGGACGTGGTCTGGGCGCTGCGGAGGGAGAACGGCCGCAGGGTGGCGGCCAACTACGGGCTGGACCCCAAGCTGGGGAAATACCACCGCACCTTCTGCCCGGCGTGCGAGCGGATCACGCCGCTGGACCCTCCGGTGGTGAAGTGCGACCTCTGCGGGAGCGAGAAGGTGGTCAAGGGGGTGCTGGACCGCATCGTCGAGATCGCCGACTACCCGGAGCCCCGGCCTCCCGCACACCGGCCGCCATACCGCTATCAGGTGCCGCTCCAGATGCTCCCCGGCGTGGGGGCGGTGTCGCTCGGAAAACTGCTCAACAGGTTCGGCACCGAGATGAAAGTGCTGCATGAGGCGCGCGCGGAGGAGCTGGAGCTGGTGGTAGGGCGCAAGCTGGCCGAGATGATAATGCGCGCGCGGGAGGGAACCCTCTCCATGCGTGCAGGCGGCGGGGGGCGCTACGGCAAACCTGTAACAGACGGGGCCGACATGCAGTTATCTCTTGGGCTGGGACAATGAGGCGCGCGGTGGCAGGCATCTTCATCACGCTGGAGGGGATCGACGGGTGCGGCAAGAGCACCCAGGCCCGCCTCTTGGCGGAGTGGCTGCGCGGACGCGGGCGCGCGGTCTGTCTGACGCGCGAGCCCGGGGGCACGGAGACCGGGGAGAGGCTGAGGGAACTGGTGCTGGCGCCCGACCGGGAGATGCCCCCGGAGGCGGAGTTGTTCCTCTACTTGGCCGACCGGTCGCTCCACGTCAGCCAGGTGATCGAACCGGCGCTCGAAGAGGGGAGGGTGGTGGTGTGCGAGAGACACGCGGACTCCACCCTCGCCTACCAGGGGGCCGGCCGGGGGCTGGATATGGAACTGCTGAGGCGTCTCAACGCCCTCGCCACAGGAGGCCTCACCCCCCATCTCACGCTCGTGCTCGACCTTCCTCCGGAGCAGGCCCATCTGGACGAAGCGCGCCTGGATAGGTTAGAATCAGAGGGAAGGGATTTCTACCTGAGAGTGGCGGAGGGATTTCGGGCGCTCGCGCGGGAGGAGCCCGGGCGCGTCAAGCTGGTGGACGGAACCGGAGAGATCGCCGCCGTGCACAGCCGGGTGAAGGCGCTGGTGGACGATCTCCTGGAGCGCACGGCCGCGAGGGAGGAGACATGAAACTCGTGATCGCGGTAGTCCAACACAAAGACCACCGCAAAGTTACCGACGCCCTGCTGGAGAAGCGCTATCAGTTCACCACGGTGGCCAGCACGGGGGGATTGCTGAGGGAGGGGAACGTCACCGTGCTCATCGGGGTGGAGGCCGAGCAGGTGGAGGATGTAATCGGCGTGATCGCAGCCCACTCCAAGACGCGAGAGCAGCTGGTGAACGTGTTTCCGCCAACGATCGAGCCCATCGGCACCTGTATCCCCAGCCCGGTGAAGGTGCAGGTGGGAGGGGCGACGGTGTTCGTGCTCGACGTGGAGCGGTTCGAGAAACTGTGAACGACGCGCCGTCCAGACTCGACGACCTGATCGGCCAGGCCCGGCCGGTCACCGTATTGAAGAACGCCATCCGCCGCGGCCGGGTGGCCCACGCCTACCTGTTCCACGGCCCCGAGGGGGTGGGGAAGTCCACCGCGGCGCGGCTGTTCGCGCAGGCGCTCAACTGTGAGCGCATAGAGGAGAGCGGGGACGGGGATGCCTGCGGGGAGTGCCGGTCCTGCCTGCTCGCGGCCCGGGGCAGCCACCCGGATGTGCGGATGGTCACCCTGGAGCCGGACGAGAAGGGGCGGCTGCGAACCGAGATCGCCATCGAGCAGGTCCGCCAGTTGATCCACGACGCGCATCTGAAGCGGGTGCTGGGGCGGAACAAGGTATATATCATCGACCCAGCCGACCGCATGAATCAAGCCTCCGCCAATGCCCTGCTGAAGGTGGTGGAGGAGCCGCCCGGCCAGGTGGTGCTGATCCTGGTCACCTCCCAACTGGCGAGCCTGCTGCCCACCATCCTCTCCCGGTCCCAGAAGGTGGCCTTCCAGATCGCGGGCACCCAGGCGATCGAGCGGCGTCTGCGTTCACGCGGGGTGGACGAGACCACTGCCCGGCTGCTGGCGGCGCTGTCCGGCGGCAGGCCGGCGTGGGCGCTCCGGGCGGTGCGCGAGCCGGGCCTGCTGGAGGCGAGACGTCATCTGCTCGATCTGTGCGCGGAGATGGACCGGCTTCCCCTGGGGGCCAGCCTGAGGGTGGCCGAACGGATCAGAGAGGAGGCCGAGCAGGTGGCGTCGCTGGTTCCCGCGGTCTCATCGCAGGCCCAGGGCGGAGGTGAGAGCGAAGGGGGGGGGCTCACGCCGGACCGGGCCTTGCGGGCCGCGTTGCCCTGGTGCCTGGAGGTGATGGCGTCTTGGTACCGGGACCGTATGGCGGTGGCCACCGGCGGCGAGATACTAAATCGGGACTTCGCGGAGGCGCTGAACAGACAAACCGGCGCGGGGACCGTCGAGCAGGCGGGCGCGGCAATCGAGTGGATTCTGGAGACGAGGCGAAGACTGGTTGGAAACGCCAATCTCGACCTGGCGCTGGAGGCGCTGGCCACCCGGTTGCTGGAGGGGGCGGGTTGATGGTCGGAATTGGAACCATACGCAGCAAACACTTGTCTAATAATAGTGACAAGTGCGCTATTATTGAGGGGGCGGACGCAGATGATCGGCCCGGCGTCCGCGTGCTGTTTTCCGACGTGATGTACGGGGTGCTGAGAAAAGGAGTTGAGAACGATGAGTGAATGGACGCGGAGGAAAGAACGAGGGGACCGCACAGCCCTGTGGCTGGCGGCGGTGGCGCTGACGGTGGCGTTGGGTGTGGCGGTGATCATGTTCAGCATGGCCTGGGGGGAGGCCCCCGCGCCTCCGCCACCGCAGGTGGTGAGCCTCGAACAGGTGCAGGAGGGCCTGACTTGGGTGGCCGAAAAAGTGAGGCCGTCGGTGGTATTCATAGAGGTCGAAGGTAAGCCAAGCCCGCAGGCGCGGGCCCCGCAGTCGCCCCTGCCCAACATGCCGGACCTGCCCGAACCGTGGAAACGGTTCTTCTTCGGGCCTGGGGGGCCGAATGCAAATCCTCCCGAGACCAACCCGCAACCTATGATCGGGCAAGGTTCCGGGGTGGTGATAGATCCCTCCGGGTACATCGTCACCAACAATCACGTGGTCGCCAATGCGGCCAAGGTGACCGTGCGTCTGTCCGATGGGGAATCCTATCGGGCGGAGGTGAAGGGCGTTGACAAACTGTCCGACCTGGCGGTGATCAAGATCGATCCGAAGCGGCCCTTGCCGGCGGCGGTCCTCGGGGATGCGGACAAGGTGAAGGTGGGATCGTTCGCGCTGGCCGTTGGCTATCCATTCGGCGGCAGCCGCATGGGAGGGCGCTTCGACGAGGCGTTGCACTTCGAGCCCACCCTCACCCTGGGAGTGATCAGCGCGACCAACCGCCAGATATCATCGGACATGCCCGGGCGGCCGTTCCGGGACCTCCTTCAGACCGATGCGCCCATCAACCCCGGGAACAGCGGAGGGCCGCTGGTGAACATCCGAGGAGAGGTGATCGGAATCAACCAGGCGATCTTCACCAGCGGGTTGAGCATGGGCAACATCGGCGTGGGATTTGCGATTCCTATCGATGCCCGCACCAAAAAGATCATCAAGCGGCTCAAGGGCGGTGAGCCGGTGGTGCGCGGCCGGATCGGCGTTTCCATCGAGCCGGTGACAGAGCCCATCAAGCACGATTACGGCGTTGACCACGGCGTGTTCGTGAACGACGTGGAAAAGGGAGGCCCCGCAGACAAGGCGGGCGTGAAAGTGGACGACGTAATAGTGCAATGGGGTCACACCAAGGTCACCAGCCCCGACCAGTTCGTGAGCATCGTCCAGGGCACTCGGCCGGGCACCAAGATGACCATGAAGGTGGTGCGGGATAGAAAGCCCGTGACCCTGAGGATTACCGTGGGCGCGCTGAAGCCTGAAGAACTCGGCCAGGTGATGCCTCAGACTCCGCCGAAGAAGCTGGGCCTGAGTGTGAAGCCGATGAGCGACGAGGCCAAGGCGAAGTCTGGCCTGGAGGGCGGCGTGGTCGTCGAATCCGTCGACCCGGGCAGCGACGGCGCCCGCGCGGGCATTCAGCCCGGAGACATCATCTTCAGAGTGGGCGGACGCCCTGTCTCCAACGTAGCCGACTACGAGAAGGTAACCAGTAAATTGAAGAAGGGAGAGCCGCTCACCATCCGCGTCTGGCGCAATGGACGCTATCTGACGGCTCAGATCGACAGCCTTTCCCGATAGCGCCGCGATCGGGTGGTCGGCCGGAACTGATGCGAGGGGCGGCCCAGGGGCCGCCCCTCGCTTTCTTCTTTCTGGTCCCGTCACCGCCCCTTGCCCGGTGACCTCATCCCGCGCGCCCCGCTATTCTCTGCGCTCCCGGGCCAGGGCAAGCCACTCCCTCTCCGCCTCGGTCAGGGAGATCTCGGCGGCCGCGCGGCAGGAGGCGACCTCGGCGGCGGTGCGGGGGCCCACCAGGGCGATGATGGGCGCGGGCAGGTTCAGCACCCAGGAGAGTGCGATTTGAATGGCGCTCACGCCCTTCTCCCCCGCCAGCTCCCGCGCCCGGCGGAGCTTCTCGAAGTTCTCCGGCGTGTGATAGGTCCGCACCATATCGGGGTCAGAGGTGTTTTCGGGCGAGGTCTCATCGCGGAAGAATCCCTGCCCCTGAGACGACCAGGACACGATGGGCAGTCCCCGCTCCGCATACCATGCGATGTCGTCCGGAGCGGCCGCCACGCACCCCGCCCAGGGCGGCTCCCGGGTGACGGCGAGGCACACCTGGGGGCTGGTAATGGCGAAACCCTTCAGGCCGTGGCTTTCGGCGTACTCCTGGGCCTCGGCGATGCGGCTCACCGTCCAGTTCGAGGCACCGAAGGCGCGAATGCGGCCGCGTTCCACCTCTTCGTTCAGCGCCTCCAGCAGGGGAGCGACCGGCTCGTCCTGCTTGTCTCGGTGGAAGGCCCAAATATCCAGGTAGTCGGTGCCCAGTTTCTCCAGGCAACGGCTGATGGAGTCGTGTATCTCCCCCGGACCGAACGGGTGGGGCGGATGGTGGCACCCCTTGTCCATGATGATCAGGTCGGCGCGACAGCCGCGCTCGGCCACCCACCGGCCCAGGGCGCGCTCACAGTCCCCCCCTCCGTACACCTCCGCGGTGTCGATGAAGTTGCCGCCCAGGCGAATGTACTCGTCGGCCACCTCCTCCGTGCGCGCGAAATCGCTGGTGGAGAAAGACACCGACCCCAGCCCCAACACGGAGGCCTCCCGCCGGAGATGCGGAATGTGCACGGTTCTCATCTTCGCCCCTCCCTCTCGAAATCCCAGGCCAGCCCCATGCTGGCCCGGAGGGCGTCCACCGCCCTCGCCTGTCCCAGGCTGTCGTCCCAGGTCATCGCCGGGCCCTGGCGCGCCTCCAGGTGCTCGGCCACGTGAAGCGCCTCCTGCGCGTAAGGATCCATCGGCGTCTTCACCGTGATTCGCTCTGTGCTCTCACCGTTCGAAACCACAAGGGCCGCCTCATCTCCGGGCTGCCAGGGGGATTCCACAGTGATGCTGCCCTCGCTGCCGTAGACGGCCGCGCCGCTGGGCACGGTGCACTCCAGGCCGGAGATGAACGAGGCGATGACCCCGGAGGGGAACCTGAGCGCGCCGGCCATGTATTCGTCTACCCCGCTCTTTTCTCCGATGTGCGCGGCCGCGCGGCACTCGCTGGGCTCCTCGCCCGCGATCAGGCGGGAGAAGGAGACGCAGTAGACGCCGACATCCATCAATCCCCCGCCGGCCAGGTGATTCTGGAGTCGGAAGTCCTGGTAGGCCGGGCCCATGTTGAAGGAGAAGGCGCTGTGCAGCACCCGCACCTCTCCTATCCGGCCGGCCGAGATGATCTCCTTCACCTTCCGCCACTGGGGATGGCAGCGGTACATGAACGCCTCCATCCAGAACGCATCCCGCGCTTTCACCATCGCCAGCACGCGCTCCAGCTCGTCCGCGTTCACCATCGCCGGCTTCTCGCACAGGATGTGCTTGCCCGCCTCCGCGCACTTGATGCTCCATTCGCCGTGCAGGTGATTGGGCAGCGAGATATAGACCGCTTCCACCTCCGGGTCGGCCAGCAGGTCCTCATAGCGCGCATAGGCCCTGGGCACGCCGTGTTCCTCCGCGAACTCCCGCGCGGTCTCCTCCCGGCGGGACCCGACCGCGAGCAGTGTCGCCCGGTCGGTGCTGTTCAGCCCCCGCGCGAACTTGGCCGCGATCCGGCCGGTGCCCAGGATTCCCCATTTCAGGTGCCGCATCACTTCCTCCGATTCGTTGAGGTCACTCCATTTCTTCCCCATCGTGTCCTCCGAGCCTCCCCGCATCCGTCCGGTTCCGGCTGATCTCCCGCGCATACTCCACCACCCTCACCAGGGTCTCGGGGTTGACGCCCGCGTAGGTCTCTCCGCCCACCCCGAAGACGTATCCGCCGCCGGGATAGCCGATGGCGACCGCGCGCTCCACGGCGGGCCTGGCCGCCTCGAAATCGCCGTAGAGGTCCTTGCAGTTCAGACCGCCGTGGATCACCGTCTTCCCGTGCATCTCTCGCTTGGCGACCGCCAGATCGCTGAATCCGCCGATGTCCATGTCGGTGAGATGCAGCTCGTTCGCGTAGAGCGCGAAGAGGTGGTCGTTGGGGCCGTCCGCGTGGAGGGAACGCCCATCCCGGCCATAGCGCTGGTAGATTGCCGACACGCGGGGCATCTCGAACTTGCGATACATCGCCTCCGAGATGAAGGCGGAATGGTCGTCGGCGAGGCCGATGGAGGTGGTGCGGGTTCCGTTCCGCTCGTCCCGGTATTCCACCAGGCGGCAGAAAGTGTCGTGCAGCTTGTCGAACAACCGCTCGACCACCTCCGGACACTCGTACATCCAGCGGAAGATGCGCTCCGGGCCCGCCAGCGCGCAGGCGGCCGACAGGGGAGGATGAATGCCCAGCCCGCCCCCCACACGGAGACGAATGCCGCGGTCGCGGGCGAGTCGGCGGGTTCTCTCGAGCTCCCGGTAGTACCACTGCACCCCCGGGTTGGTCGCCGGGTCGGGAACCTCCAGGCGCTCCACGTCCGCGGGCGCCAGGATGATGTGCCGGCTCCAGGGCGAGGTGTCGTCCGGCCGCACGATCTCCGCCCCGAACACCAGCCCCTCCTGGATGGGCCCGATGTCGAGGTAAACCGAGGCGTCGGTGCGGTCGTCTCGCAGTTCCTCGAAACACCACCGCAGCCCGCGCAACTGCACCTCCAGCATCAGGGCCCGGTCCTGATAATACTCGGCGATGTCGACCCCGAACAGCCGGCAGAAGAAACTCCCGCCCACGCTGATGAAGGTGGGAACCTGGTCTGACTCCCGGAAAGCGAAAGCATCCTCCAGCCGCCGCGCGGACTGCTCGATGCGCTCCCTATAGGGTTCGAGGTCGAAATCGTACGGCATCGCCACGCCTTTCTCCCGGGAAAGCCCTTTCCGCCCAGCCTCGTTCATAACCTCCAGGAGTTGCACAAATCGAGGCGAATTAGGGCGGGATGACGCGGAGGCGGCGCGGCCGATGGGCTCCGGACGCTCCGCGAGAATGTGAGGTGTGCGCAATGACGGATACCCGACTGGTCACTATCAGCACGGCCTGTTACAGGCTCCCCGATCCCGACGAGGAGCATCCCCCCATCACCAAAGCGGGCAACCTGGACAAGGCGCGGCGGATGATGGAGACGGCGGGGGAACGCGGGAGCGATCTGATCGTGTTCCCGGAGCTCTTCGCCACCAAGCACACGGGGATCGCCGGCCGCGATGCCGCGGAGCCGGTCCCCGGGGGAGAGATCTGTCAGGCGCTGGCCGAGGGCGCGCGCAGGCACAACATGTACGTCGCCGGCTGTCTGTACCAGTCGGCCGACGATAAGGTGTACAACACGGTGGCCCTCTTCGACCGCCGGGGAGAGCTGGTGGGCACTTTCTCGAAGGTGCACCTCCCTCCAGAGGAAGAGAAAGTAGTTGCCGCGGGCTCTACCTATCCAGTGTGGGAGACGGACTTCGGCCGGGTGGGAGCGCTGGTGTGTTACGACCTGCTGTTCCCCGAGGCGGCCAGGTGCCTGGCCCTGGGCGGGGCCGACATCATCCTCTGGCCCACCATGTTCTCGCAGCCGCGTGCGCACTACACGGACATCCTGATGCGGGCGCGGGCGATCGAGAACCGCGTCTACCTGGTGAGCGCCAACTATGCTCAGCGCTGCGCCAGCTCCTACGGGGTGCACATCGGGCGCTCAGCAATCGTGGACTGGGACGGCGAGGTGCTCGCCGACACCGGCCGGCGCGAGGGGGTGGCCACGGCCACCGTGGACCTGGGGGAGCCGCGGGTTGCCTTCGGGACTCCCGAGGACATCCTGTCGGTGAGGCGGCCGGACACCTATGGCGCCATAGTGGAGCGACGGTGAACAGGGAGGCGATGATGAAGTGCGGCACTATCCTGGGTCTGTTGGCCGGGCTGATGCTGATCGGCAGCGGGTGCGCGGCCGAGGGGACCGAGGGGACGAGTGATTCGGGGCCCAACGCGGTGACGTCGGTGCGCGTCGTGTTGGAGGAGCCGACGCTCGTCTGCCTCGGGGTCAGGTGGTACGTGCGCGGCGACCGGAACGGCAACGCCTCGGTGCGGGTGAGTTATCGCCGCAAGGGGGACGAGGCGTGGCATGAGGCCCTTCCTCTCTTCCGGGTCGGAAATTCGGACGCGCCGGACGCGGAGAAGCCTTATCTGAGCCGGGAGATCGTCGGCAAGTGGCCCATCGCCCGCCCCAACCTGTTCGCGGGGAGCATCTTCGACCTTCAGCCGGACACCACATACGAGATCAAGCTCGAACTATC
>WFSF01000237.1 GCA_015486155.1 Armatimonadota bacterium | reverse complement strand
CGCGGGGGCTGCTGAATGCGGAGCGGCTGGGGATGATCCGGGAGGGGGCGGTGCTGGTGAACACGGCGCGGGGGGCTCTCATCGAAATGGAGGCGCTGGTGGAGGAGCTGAAGAAGGGGCGCTTCCGGGCGGGGCTGGATGTGTTCGACCCGGAGGAACCGCTTCCCCCGGACCATCCGCTGCGCAGCCTGCCGAACGTGGTGCTCACCCCGCATATCTCCGGTCCCGTCCCCACCAGGCGCTGGGAGATGGGGAGACATGCAGTGGAGAACGTGAGGATCGCGCTCTCCGGAGGGACGCCTGCGGGCGCGATATCGCTCGAGCAATACGAGACCATGGCATGAGAGAGAGATCGGGGATGATGGGGCGCGCGCTCTATGCCGCGCTGGCGTTGGCGTCGCTGCTGGCCGTCGGCGGCCCGGCGTGGGCGGCTCCTCTCGATCCGCGTCACATCAAGTCGGCCACCCTCGGCAACGGCCTCGTCCTGGTGGTATATGAGCGGCCGGGCTCGGGCGTGGCCTCGGTGGAGGTGGTGGTGCGGGCGGGCTCGGCCGACGAGCCCGCCGAGCTGTCGGGGATCGCGCACCTCCTGGAGCACGTGTGCTGGGTGAGCGGAGGGGGGAGCGATCCGCGGCTGCGGATCGAGGATCGCGGGGGCACGACGAACGCGGGCACGCTGAGGGACTACACGCGGTTTTACGCCAGCGTACCCGCGGCCGATTTTTCGGCCGCGCTGAGCGCGCTCGCCGACATGGCGCTCCGGCCCGATTTCGACCCGCGCATCATCGCCCGGGAGCGGAAGGTGATCGCGGAGGAAGTGGCCGCCCGCCGCGACCAGCCGCGGACATGGATAAGCGATCTCGCCTTCGAGTATCTCTTCGATGACAGTTGCGCCTACGGCCGGCCCATCGAGGGCAGCGAGAAGACGCTCGCCGTCATTCAGCCGTATCAACTGGCCGCCTTTCACGAGACCTGGTATGTCCCCAACAACATGGCCGTGGTGGTGTCGGGAGAGGTGTCCTTTTCCCGCGTCCTGTCCGAGGTCAAGAAGGCGTTCGGCGGCCTGAGCCCACAGGCTCTTCCCGCCCGCGCGCGCGGCCAGGCCCCCAGGCCGGCATCTGGGAAGGAAGTGACCTTCACCGCCCCCGGGACGCGCGCCTGGGTGATGGCCGCCTTCGTGGGGCCGGCGGCCGACGAGCGCAACGAGGTGGCGACCACCGACGTGATCTCCGTGCTGCTGGACTACGGCGCGCTGGGGAGGCTGTCGCGGGCGTTGGTGGAGACCAAGCGGCTGGCGAAGACCGCGGGGGTGGATTTTCTCACCCAGCGCGACCGCGCTCTCTTCGGCGTCTGGGCGGTCTGCGACCCGGACCAGGTGCCCGCGGTGAAACGCGAGATCCGCGCTCAATTGAAGCGCCTGGCGCAGGAACCCGTCTCCCCCGCGGAGCTGGCGCGCGCCAAGCGGCTGGTGTATGCGGGGTACTGTTTCTCCAACGAGACCCCCGCCGATTGCGCCAGCACACTCGCTTTCTACGAGGCGGTGGACAGTTACCGCGCGGCCATCCAGTATCCGGCGCGCCTGGGCTCGGTGACCGCGGAGGACATCGCCCGGGTGGCGAAGTGGTACGCGGGAGATCCGGTGTGGGTGGTGTTGATGCCGAAGCCGAAGGAGGACGCGCCATGACGCGCGCGCTGCGCCGCTGGCTGTGGGCGGCCGTGCTGATGCTGGCGGCGGGGCCGGCGGCGGCCGGCTCCATCAGCCGCGTCGAGATGCCCAACGGGATGACGGTGATCGTCAAATCCGACCCCACGACCGCGGTGGTGGCGGCCGATCTGGTGCTGCGGGTGTCGGCCCTGGATGAACCTGAGGACGAATGCGGCATCCGCAATCTCGTGCAGCACCTGTTGCTGCGAGGGACGGAGTCGGATTCCGGCGACGGGGTGGTGCGGCGGCTGGCGCAGGTGGGGGCCTACATGGATGTCGGGGTGGGGCTGGACTATGTGGAGGTCTACGTGGTCTCCCCCGCGGATGGGTTCGAGGCGGCGCTGAAGGCCCTTGCGGAGGTGGTGCGGCGCCCCGCGTTCGCCCCTCAGGAGTTCGAGAGGCAGAAGAAGGCCCTGGTGAAGGCGGCGCAGCCGGAGGCGCGCGACCCGTTTCAGGAGGTGTACGCCGCGTTTCGGAGGGAATTGTACGGCGCGCACCCGTACGGACGCCCGACGGACGGGGAGGCGGATACGCTGGCGAGGATCACCCGCGCCCAGGTGGTCGCCTTTCATGCCCGCCATTATCTTCCTCAGAATGCGGTGCTGGCGGTGTGCGGCGGGGTGAGCGAGGCGCGCGCGGCGCGCGCGGCGCGCCGGGAATTCGGCGATTGGAGCCCCGGCCCCTGCGTCACCCCGGCGGTGAAACCCCCGGAGCCGCTCTCCGCCTCGGAGGTGGTGGTGAAGGAGCTGCCGGTGGGACGACTGTATTTTCTGCTCGGCTTCCCGGCTCCGGCCGCGGGGCAGAAGGGTTACTATGCGGTGCAGGTGCTCGATGCGCTGTTGAGCGGCCGGAACACGGCCCGCCTGCCCTCCTATCTCCGTGACCGCCTGGGGATCGCATACCAGGTGTCCTCGTTCTATCCCACCCTGGCCCATCAGAGTCACCTGGCCATCTACCTGGTGACCGATCCCGAGAGGCTTTCGCAGGCGAAAGAGTCGGTGCTGGGGGTGCTGAGGGGCCTCCTGAGGAAGCCTCCCTCGGCCCAGGAGCTGGATTCGGCGAAGCGCTATCTGACGGGCTCCTATCTGCTGGGGCATCAGCGGGTGAAAGACCAGGCCTACGCGCTTGCCTGGTATGAGGTGTTGGGCCTGGGGGCGGATTTCGGTGACAGGTACCTCGCGCGCATCCAGGCCGTAACCCCCGAAGAGGTCCAGAACGCCGCCAGAAGCGTTCTGCGGCGATTCGTGCTCTCCATTGGGCTGCCCGATCAGTGAGCCCCGCTCTCGCCCGCGCCGGCCGGAAGGAATGCGCCGGTTTCCGTCGAATCTTGTGATAGGGGCGGAATGGACCTGTTGGAGCACCCTTGGCGGGAAGGAAGGAGCAATCCTGGCTGTGGCAACGCGGCGCAAGCGAACGAAAGACCCACAATCTCTGTCTCCCATGGAGCGCTTTTCCTCGCGCAAGCTCACGCGCAAGGAGAAGCTGGTGAAACGGGAGGTGGATACCTATCACGTCAGCGATGTGGACAACACCGCGGCGATCTATGTCGGCAGCAAGGCCCTGAACGTGTATCAGAGCATCGATCTGCCCGATGCGGAATGCGACGGCCTCACCTTCAAGCGCCGCGTGGTGCAGACGGGCAAGAGCACGTGTCTGTTGCTCGCCCGCTGGAAGCCCGAGCGTCACCTGCGGCGCACCACCACCGAATGGTCGCAGAAGTGGTTCGTGGAGAAGCGGCTCTTCCCGACGAACACCGAACGGTTCTTCGCCAAGCTGGAGCGGCAGGTGCGGGAGGCGCAGGAGGCGGCCGAGAACGAGAAAGCCAAGGAGCAGTCCAAGAAGCGCTAGGGGGGACGTCTCCCCGCGGCGGCACTGTCTCGGCGCGGGAGGCGGCGGGTCTTTTCTTGTTCCTGCGAGCCCGATATGTTACCATACCGATGTCAGGCGGAGAGGTGGCCGAGTGGCTGAAGGCAACCGCCTGCTAAGCGGTTACAGGGTTAGAAGCTCTGTCCCGGGTTCGAATCCCGGCCTCTCCGCCATTGCACCGCTCCCGGACTTCTCGCGGGTCTGGTGAGCGAAGAGGATGGGGCTGGAGCCGGACCACAAGGGCGCACAAGGCGCTGGGGGACTGAGCCCCCGCCCCCCGCGTCAGGGATGATTCTCTCCCCCGCTACGATCCGATCTCGTCCAGGGCTTTCTTCACCTGATCCTTCATCAGGAACAGGGAGGCGTGCATGATGGTGTCGCCGGTGTCCTGGTCGAGTGCCATGGTGGCGAAGCAGGGGTAGGAGTGGTGGAGCGTGGCCGCTTTCTCCAGCAGGGAATCGTCGGCCGGCGATCCGACCAGTCCTTTGGCGAGGAAATGCGTGAGGCCGCACGGCGCCCCCCGCAACACCTCCGCCCCCGCGATCTTCCCCTCCTTCGCGCTCAGCCGCAACCTGGTGACGCCCACCTTGAACTGCTCGCAGAACTCGGTGATGGCGGGGGTCTGCGGGTTGAGGGAGCAGAACGGTTTGGGGAATGCGCTCTCGATGTCGTTGTTGGCGCAGACCTGGGTGACCTGCCGCTGCAGGCCCGGTTTTACCCAGGAGGGATCCTCGATGGGCGCGATCAACGCCCGCACCGTGCCCCCGCCGACGATGTGGGGGATCTCCAGCAGCAGTTCCGGGTGAAGGTTGATGGCGATGACGGCGTCTCCCGCCCCCAGTTCGGCGGGGAGATACTCGGCCGCGTCGTCCAGCACCGGCGGGAGCCGGTCGGGGACCTGATAGGAGTCGACGTTGCCGGGGGACATTTTGGAGAGATGCGCGATCACGCGGTCTGCGTAGTGCCCCCCGATGTGGACGATTTCGATGCGCACTGAGTGCACCTCCCAGTTTATCGCGGGGCCGACAGCCTCACCGCGAGCGATAGGCCTTCAGGAAGTCGTCGCAGTAGACGGCCCGGTTCAACAGCAGCTCGGCCGTGATCATGGCATCCATGAGATCCGCGTCCAGCGCGTCCATGATCGCCGCGTCCAGCCCTGCTCCTATCGCCATCACCAGATAGGTCCGGTTGATGAGGGCTCGCTGCTGAGTGCCCTGGGAGACGTTGCTGAGGCCGAGGACGGTCAGGGGAGGGGGGTCGGAGAGCAGCTTCACGCCGCGGATGGTCTCCAGCACGTGGCCGGGCGTCTCCTGGGTCACGTTCACGGGCAGGATGACGCCGTCAATCATCACCTGGCTCGGGTCCAATCCCTTTTCCATGGCGGCCGCCACCACGCGCAGGGCTATCTCGTTGCGCCCGTTGGCGTCCCTGGGGATTCCGTTCTCGTCAATGGTGAGGGCAATCAGTTTGGCCTGGTACTCGATCGCCATGGGGATGAAGATGTCGAGTTGCTCCTGTTGCCCCTTGGTGGAGTTGATGATGGAGTTGGGTCCCGCCAACTCGAGGCCCTTGCGCATCACCTCCGGCTTGGTGGTGTCGATCGCCAGGGGCGCGTCGGTCACCTCGCGGATGGTCTTCACCAGCCATTCCATCGCCGCCGCGGGATCCGCGGCGGCCGGCCCCACGTTCACATCCAGGCAGTCGGCGCCGGCCTCCAGCTGCCGCCGGGCGAGGTCCTGGATGGGCTCAGGGTTCTGCTCCTGGATGGCCGTCCTGACCGATTTGAACATTCCGTTGATGCGTTCGCCGATGGTGTACATGCTCAGCTCTCCTGTGAGACAAGGGAATCGATGGTCTTGCGCAGCAACTGCGCGGCGCGCGGGTGCCACATCACCAATATGTGCGTGCCTCCGTGCAGGAAGCAGTTAGCGGTGGTCGCCTCCCAGATCACGCCCCGTTCGGAGACCGGTCCCCATTGCGGGGCCTCTTCCTCCGGAGCCCGCGCTTCCTTTGCCCTCCAGGCTTCCGATCCCACCTGGGCGAGCATGGGCATGGACAGCATCTTGTCCCCGCCCAGGGCCGCCAGCCTGGTGCGCTCCATGATGGAATAGGCGTATTCCATCCCGTATCCCAGGCCGCCGGTGGACTGATACATGATGATCCGGGAGGGATCCAGCCCCATATCGGTCGTGAGGATATTGACCTGTTTCTGGATGTTGATGTCCAGCGGGGCCTCCGTGATGAGCTTGTGCCCGTCGGCCATGCAGGCGGCGGTGATGGTCTTGTAGTTGTCCTGGACGGCGCTGCCCAGCAGGCAGTTCTCGCCAGCGGCGGCCTCGCTGCAACGGGGCATGATCTCGTTGTCCTTGTCGGCGTCTCCACAGCCCCAGATGATGAGCGGAACCCCCACCGCTTCCAGCACGGTCTTCACGGTCTCCGCGCACTCCTCGGGGCTGCGGTCTCCCCTCTCCGGGTGCGCCCCGACCAGCCGCAGGCAGATCAGGTCCGCCCCGACTTCATCCACGCACATGCGCGCCCAGGCGGCGGGGTCGCGGCAGACCTTTCCCAACGCATCCTCCAGCGGCGACGGCCATTCGTCCGGAGGCATGTCCAGCACCTCCATGGCGACGACGGGGCGGTTTGGAGACTTGCCCTCGAAGTCCAGGAAGGGGAGGGTGGTGTCTCCGCCCACGGTGACGGTTGAGGTGCGGGTTCCTCCTTCCTCGCTGGTGGCGCCGATGGTCACTTCATTTACAGTACTCGCCCATTTTTCGACTGGCATCTCGAACGGCATGGCAGTTCCCTCGTTCTAGTTATTTATCCTTGCGCCCGGCCGACCGATCGGGGATCCCGATGGCGGCACAGATGCGGCCGATGTCAACGTGTTTCTCGAAGAGAGAGCGCGCGCGTTCCACCTTGGCGGACTCCCGCGTGCGAATGCGCCCGGCTATCTGCTCGATGCGCGCCACGGTGGCGAGCGTGTCGTGGGGGGCCAGCAACAGCGGCACGCCGAGCTGCTGGGCGCGGGAGACGATCACCGAGCTGGGATAGATGTTGCCGGTGAGGACGACCGCGGTCGTCGCCGTCTGGAGGGCGGCGAGTTGAATGTCCGCGCGGTCGCCGCCGGTGATCACGGCCTTGTCGGCGAGCTGGCGGAAGTATTTTGCGGCGCTCGCCACCCCCATGGCCCCCACTACGAAGTGCACTATCAGCTTGTCCAGGGCATTCTCGCAGCAGAGCACCTTGGCCGGCAGATGTTCGACAAGGTCACGCACGGTCACCGCGCCGAGCAGTTCGTCCTTCGGGATCACCCCCAGCACGTCAATGCCTCGCTTTGTCAGGTACTGTCCCAGGGGGCCCTTCAGCGCCTCCTCTTGGTCCGGTCCAGCGAAATTGAATATCGCCCCCACCAGACGCTCCCCAAGCAACCTTCTCGCCAGCAGCACCTCCTCCACGCTCGCGTCGGCCTCGTATCTCGCCAAGACCAGCACCTTGGCGTCGAGGAGCTCGGCGACGGCGGGCGCGGAGAGGCCCAGCAGCGAGCCCCGCGCCAGGTCGCCCAGGCCCCCCACGAGCATCACTTCCCGCCCGGCCGAGACCTTGGCGTACGCTTCTTTCACCTTCCCCGGCAGGTCGGCGACGTCTCCCCGGAGGGCGCGCTCGACGAGTTCAGGCCTGAACAGCAGGGGGCAGACGGCCTCCACCGGGGCCTCCGGGTGGAGCGCGCTCGAGATGAACAGGGCGTCCTCGTCCGTCTCCGTGTCTCCCACGGTGTAGGGGAGCGACCCCAGGGGACGGAAGTAACCCACCCGGTACCCGGCATCCCGGAGATGAAGGCCCAGGGACAGCGCGGTGACCGATTTGCCCGAGTAGGCGTCGACGGATGCTATGTAGAGTGGATTTCTCATTTCCCTAGTCCCAGTTTCTCGGCGGTGACGGGGAAGAGGTTCAGATCGGTATGAGGCAGAAACAGACTCGACACATACCGGTCCATGTAGCCCGGGTACAGGCTCAGCTCGAAGTTCGTCATGCGCCGGGCCAGTTCTTCGGTGCGGGCCCGCGCCTCCCTCCCCTGGAGGCAGAGGCGGGCGCCCGCCACCGCGGTGTTTCCAATGAAGCGAATGCGGTCCAGCGGCACCTCCGGCAAGAGCCCGATGGTGACCGCGTTCTCCGCATCGAGGTAGTTCCCGAACGCGCCCGCCACCAGGATGCGCTCTATGCTCCTGGTGTCAATGCCCAGCGACTCCAGGAGGGTGGCCGCCCCCGCGTAGACCGCTCCCTTGGAGCGGATCAGGTTCTGGATGTCGTCCTCGGTGAGCACGATGTCATCCGCCCGCCCCACTTCCTCCCCCCAGACGAAGACGAACTCCGGCCGCTCGTTGCGCACCCGCACCCGGGGGCTGGAGAAGCCCAGGTTGATGCGGCCGGACCGGTCGATGACCCCTGCCCGCAACAGCGCGGCCAGCGCGTCCACCAGCCCCGACCCGCACAGCCCGCGGGGGCGCGCCCCGCCGATGGTGAGGTATTCGACGCGGTCGGCGTCCGGGTCGTAGGACAATTTCTCGATGGCCCCCACGGTGGCGTACATGCCGTACTCCAGCCCCGATCCCTCGAACGCCGGCCCCGCGGAGCACGAGCAGCACATCAGCCAGTCCTCTTGGCCCACCACCATCTCCCCGTTGGTGCCCAGGTCGAGGAAGAGCGTCAGCCGCGGCGAATCCCCGATGCCGCTCGCCAGCACCCCGGCGGTGATGTCGCCGCCCACGTAGCTGCTGACACAGGGGGCCAGGCAGACGGGGGCGGCCGGGTGTATCTCGATGCCCACCTCGGAGGCGCGCAGGTTCGGCAGGGAGCGGACTGCGGGCACGTAGGGCTCCCTGCGGATGGCGGAGGGATCTATCCCCAACAGCAGGTGGGTCATCACCGTGTTGCCGACACAGGTGGCGGCGATCACTTCGCTGCGGTCCACCCCCGCGCGCTCCGTCGCCTGCGCGGCACAGCGGTTGATGGTTCCCAGGATCGCATCCCGGAGTTGCTGCAATCCATCCGCGTGTTCCTGGGCGTGGATGATCCGGGAGATCACGTCGGCGCCGAAGGCCACCTGGTCGTTGAGCGAGGCGCAGGCCTCCACGAAGCCGCCGGTGGCGATATCGATCAGGTGGACGACGACGGTGGTGGTGCCCATGTCTATCGCCAGCCCGTATCCGTCTTTGCCCGTGGGCGGCGCCAGGTCGTATATGATCCCCTTTCCGTCCCAGTCCCCCACCAGGGCCTCGACCTGCCAGTCGTGCTCTCTGGCCAGCCGCGGCAGGGCGCGCAACGCGGGCAGGTCGATGGAGAAATCAGAGAAATCCTCCCCCCGCGCCTCCCGCAGGGCGCGCAACAGCCGCTCGTCGTCCCCGGTGCCGCCCCCTTCGTAGTCCGGGGGATCCATTCGCAGGGGGACTTTCTGCGCGAGGGGCACGTCGCGGCCGGCCTCGCCTTCCGCCGCGCCCTCGTCGGTGAGAATCTTCAGCTCGCTGCGCTGGGATTCCAGGGGCACCTCCACCACCAGGTCGTCCTCGATGATGGACTGGCAGGCGAGCACCATCCCCCGCTTTATTTCCTCGGGGGATAACTGCCCGGTGTTTTGGCCTCCTGCCTTTCCCAGGGTGATGAGCACCTTGCACCTGCCGCAAGTGCCCTGGCCCCCGCAGGTGGAGTCGATCGCCACTCCGGCCGCGCGCGCGGCCTCCAGGATGGTCTGGCCAGGCTCCGCCTCGACGCAGACGCCATCCGGCAGGAAGACGACGATGGGACTCTTTACCACGGAGTCCGAAGATTGAAGGTCAGATGTCGATGACACAGCTGTTCCCCACCGCGCGCAGGCTCTAGCCCGGCCACGAGGAGCGGAGGAAGCTGGGGATGCCGGAGGACTCCCGCGGGCCCACCAGGACCTTCCATTCGTATCCGAGTTCCTCCTCCAGCTTTCCGCTCAACACGGCCACGTGACCGGGGATGATCAACTTGCGATGTTTCACTTTGTCTCCCACGCCGAATTCCTTCACCTTGGCGGCGATGACCTCGGCGGTGAACTTCTCGGCGGCCCACGCGGTGAGCACCGAGGTGCCCTCGGTGTCCACCACCACCGCCCAAGAGGGAACCTTGCTGGCCTCCACGTCGCCCTCCACCGTGAAGTAGGTGAGCGAGAAGTTGGTGGTGACCAGCACCGGCGAGTTCTCGTCGGGCGTGCCTATCTGGTAGATGCCCTCGGCCACCTGGATGGGCTTCTGCGGATCGGTGTAGATGTTCTGCCGTACCGTCACCAGAGTCAGCAATTGCCACGGCTCCATCCGCTGGAGCACGACGATCCCGGCGTATTTGGCGATATAGGTGGAGGCCTCCAACACCTCCTCGGAGGGATCCTCCGACTGGGTGAAGGTGATGGTGGGGAAGCCGAAGGGGCGGAAGCGCTTGCGCAGGGCGGCGCGGCGGATGATGGTCTCGTTCTGCAGCACCGCTCCGGTGGTGCGCGCGCCGGAATCCAGCACCAGGTCGGCCGCGCCGGCCGCCTGCGCTTTCTCCGAGAGCGCGGCCAGCCCCTCGATGTCCTTCCCGCGCACCACCAGCGGGCAGTTGTGCTCCTTGGCGAGGGCGGCCATCGCCTCCAGGTTTTCGTCGGTGGCTCCGCAGATGAGCGGCCGCTTTGCGGCGGCCGTCTGCAGGGCCTTGCCCATGGTGTCCGGGTCCTCGTTGATGAGGATGATGGGCACCGCGGATTTTTCCGCCGCAATGCCGGCGGCCTTCACGAAGGCGTCTCCCTCGCCGCTGATCGCCACCGCGTCCAGGGTGAGGATCTGCCCCACACGCTCGAAGCTCACCTCGCCGACCGCCTTGATGCGGGCCTCTATCTCCTCTTCCGACAGGGAGGCGTCCACCAGCACCGCAATCCCGGTCGGGTGGTAGAACTGCTCCTCGTGGCGGAAGAGCACCGTCTCGTTGCCCAGCTCCAGCTTGCGGTCTCCCTCCCCGATGGTGACGAGTTTGATGGGAGGGGCCGAGGCTCCCTCGAGCGCCGTCTTGGCCTCGTCTGAGACATAGGGGCACTGATCGAGAGAGGCCTGTTTCTGGGCCAATTTCATGGCAAATGCGAGACATGTGGGCACGCCACACTCCCCGCAGTTCTTCTTAGGCAGTTGTTTGAAGATATCCAAGCCGGTCAGTCCCACGACTGCACCTCCACACAGAGAGTATCAACCTTCGTATCGCCGCCGGCCCGCTCCCTCGCGGGCCGGCGGCAGCTTATTCTCACATCAACGGCGGCATCTTCAGCGCCGGATGGTCGTGCTCCTGGAGCCAAGGATAGAGTTCATCCATCGTGGTGGCGATGGTCTCGTCGGCGATCTTGTCGTAGAAGTCCTCCATGCCCATCTCGGCTGCTCTCTCCTTGATGCGGTCGGCCAGCGCCTCCTTCAATTCCTTCGGCATCCAAAGCACCCGCGGCAGTCCTCCCTCCGCGGAGATGAACTTGCGGCTGACGATGTAGAGCCGCCCGATTCCCAGGAATCCGGGGGTCTGCATTCCGCCGCCCACGGTGCCCGCGAGGGTGGTGAAGGCCATCCCGCAGGGGGTCATCCCGGTGTACTCCCGGTTCACCACCATAACCCCATGCACTTCCCCCGTGGGCTCCGGGAGGATGGCGAGGATGCACTCGAAGCACCCGCAGGAGGTCATCGGGTCCTCCATCAGGGAGTAGGCGTTGAATCTCTCCACGGTCTTGTTGGAGGCCTGATAGACGAACTCGTTGACCCCCTCCCACTGGCCCTTCACAGGGTCAATCACCTTCCCCTTGGGCACCGGTTGGTTGGCCCCCGCGGGGTTGATCTCATAGGCGGCGCGGCCGTCCAGCCAGTTGTAGGCTCCGCACAGCCCCAGGCGCTCGGGCGATATGATACACACGTGGTTGGGAGCATAGGACTGACAGAGGGTGCACGAGTAGAAGGTGTCCACGCTCTCGTCGGTCATGCCCGCGACCCGCGCGTCCCGCGCGTCCCACACCGGATGCGCTTCTTCCAGGACCTTGTCAATGTCCTCCTGCTTGGTGAAGATGGTCACCTGGACCTTGTCCACCAGGGAGGGGAACTTGCGGAGGTATTCGGCCCGCAGCAACTCTCCCAGGTGCTTCAGCCGGACGCCGGCCTTGAAGGCGTCCTTGGAGATCCGCACCCAGGCCAGGTTGCGCTGACCCATGTGGAAGACGCCCATGGCGTAGTTCAATATCTCGTGGACCTGGCGCTCGAGGATGGGCTCGAAGTCCTCCTGCATCTTGCGTCCGGCCACCTCGACGAGAATGCCGAGGGGCATGGCGCCTCCCTCCTCCACCGAGTCGCAGTCCGGTCCGATGAGCTCGATCTTCCCGTCCTCCACCTCGTCCATCTCCCGCATCCGCAGGAACTCGAAGGCCGTGGAGTACTTGCCGCCGAACTGGACCTGCATGTCGGCGCGGCGCACCGTCTCGCCCTCGAAGGCCGCGGCCACCGGCACCGGGATGTCGATCTTGGCGACGGTCACCTTGACGCCTCGCACCTGAACGCAGGTCTCGACGATGCGCTGGTGGTCGAGTTCGCGCACCAGCTCCTCGTAGGTGCACACGCCGGTGGGCCTGATCTCCGGCCCCTCGGTGTCGGCTACCACGGGGAAGCCCATGTTGATCGCGCCCGCGCCGCTGGCGTACTTGAGGTCGTCCAGGTCTCCCAGCCCCAGCCCGAAGGCGAAGATGCGCTCCCGGGTGTACTCCAGACACTCTCTCCACTGGCCCTTCTTGTGTCCGCCGAAGGTTAGCGCGCCGCGGATCGCCCAGTTGAGCGCGTAGATGATGGACTCGGTGTCCGGGCCGAGGGGCACGATATAGCGCCCCCACCAGGCCTTCTTCAGGTCGCCGTCCTCGGTGTCCGAGGCGTCCTTGGGAAGCACCCCGGCCTCGATCAACTGGTCCCTCATCGTCCGGCCCTGGTGGTTGCCGATGAGGAAGGTGAGAATGTTGCGCTTCTGCAGTTCCCGGATGATGTGCACCGCGGTCTCGGTGTCGGGCGCGGCCCCCACGATGGCCGCGAACCCCGGCAGCCGGCCGTCCACGAGCTGAATGCCCAGGGTGCGGAGGATGGTGTCGGAGATGAATCCGTGCCACCCCTCCAGCGGCTCCTCGGCCTTCAGGTAGGCGAGGGCCTTGATCACCTCCTCCCCCAGCAGGGTGGCGACGCCGGCGTCGAGCGCGCCCGATAGGTAGGGCAGCCACACCTTGTCGCTGGGCTCCTCGGTGAGGAGGCTCTTTGCCACCTCCAGCACCTCCCGCGCTTCCCCGAGGGTTTTCACCTCCATCCCCAGCAACGCGTAGGCCATGGGGAGGAAGAAGGCGGTCTCGGGGAACTCCAGCGCCTGGGATTCTCCCTGTTCGGCGATGGCGGCTTCCAGTTTTTGTTCCGCCTCGGCTACGATGGCGTGTGATCCGCGGATGGCCGCGGCAGCAACGATCTTAGACATCCCTACTCACCTCTTCTTGGCTTTGCGGCCTTACAATCCGGCCGCCTCCAACACTGCGGGCACGTGATGCCCCCAGCCCAACGGCATTATATGTATCCCCTGGCACAGGGGTTTCAAATCTCGTATCAGGCGGGCTGCGATCTCGATGCTGGTCTTCACCTTGTGGCCGCCCTTCTTTCCCTCCGCCTTTGCCTGTTTGTCCTTTTCGCCGGCCTCCGCCATTTCCTTGATCAAGTCATCCGGCACCGTCACGCCCGCCACGTTGGCGTTCATGTAGCGGGCCATGCCGGCCGATTTCAACAGCACGATGCCGACGAGGATGGGGGTCTTCACATCCTCGATGCGCTTCATGAACGCCTCGAAGGCCCCCACGTCGTAAACCGCCTGGGTCTGGATGAATTTCGCCCCGGCCTCGATCTTCTGGTGAAGCTTGTAGATCTGGGGCTCGATGGGGTCGGCGCAGGGGGTGACGATGGCCCCCAGGAAAAGTTCGCTCGGCACGCTCTCCAGTTCGTTGCCGGCCAGGTCTTTCCCATCTATCAATCCCTGGGCCGCGTGCAGGAGGGAAACGGAGTCGAGATCGAACACCGGCTTGGCGTCGGGGTGGTCTCCCAACGTGGTGTGGTCGCCGGTCAGGCAGAGCACGTTGCGAATGCCCAGTACATAGGCGCTGAGCAAATCGCTCTGCAGGGCCAGCCGATTGCGGTCCCGGCATACCATCTGCATGATGGGCTCGATGCCCTGCTGCTTGAGCAGCGTGCAGGTGGCGAGAGAGCTGACGCGCATGGCGGCGGCCTGGAGATCGGTCACGTTGACGGCGGCCACCTTGCCGCGCAACAGTTCCGCCTCCTCCAGCACGTGCGTCATGTCCACGCCTTTGGGCGGAGCCACCTCGCAGGTGACCACCCAGTCTTCATTGGCCAGCGCTTCCTTGAAAGTCATATCCGTGACGCCTCCAGCAAATTGCCAGTCATCTTTGCGCGTCTCCCGGCCCCGGCGGTCATCCTCCCTCCCCCGCGGTCTCGGAATCCCCCTCCATCAACTCCAGCGCCCACAGGCTGCTGCGCCGGCGCTCCTTCATGGGTAGCATGTGGCGGTAGTCGCGCAGGCGGGCCGGCATTTCCCGGAGCCGATCCGCCTTCCCCAGGGCGGCGAGCCTCTCGTAGATGCGCTCCCAGCCGCATGGGATCGAGGGATCCACCTCGCATTTTCCGTCCATGGGCCCCCCGCAACTCCCGTGCGTCAGCCCCTTCGAGCAGGCGGTGTAGGGGCAGATGCCCCCCGTGTAGTCCAACATGCAATCACCGCACTGGGCGCAACGGGCCTCCGAGCGCCACAGGCCCTGGAACCCGCCCAGATGGATGGAATTGGCCGCCGGATGCACCGGCTTCTCCACCGCGGCCGCCACCGACTGCACGCCCACCCCGCAGGACATCACCAGCAGTCCGTCGGCCTGATTGACGGCGGGGAGGTATTGGGCGAGCATGAGCGCGGTGAGCCCGGAGTTGCACGCCATCTCCACCCGCGATACTCCGGTGACGGTCTTCCCCGCCTCCTCCAGTTCCTTCACCATCTCCTCGGTGTGGTCCGGGTCAGAGACATGGCAGCCGGCCGCGCAGCCGTCGCAGGCGACCACGAACACGTTCGCCTCATCCTCCATCCGTTCGAGTATCTCATCCAGCGGTTTGAGCTCCGATGCGATCATGGAGATCTCTCCTCCGAAGACAGTGACGCCAATTCGTCCCGCACCCGGGCGGCGAGGAACGGCAGGCAGTCTGCCACTGGCTCGGAAAGTTCCGTGCCCCAACCCGTCTCTCCCGGCTCCACTCCATAGATGACGATCTCCCCCACCCGGAGTCCTCCCTGCTGGAGCAGGGCGAGGGCGTCCAAGAGCCCCTGTTCATGCACCGAGAGGGCGGGGGCGGTGCGGTCGGCCACCTCCCGGAGCGAAACTCGCACGATGCTGCCCGGCTCCCGTCCGGCGCGAAGGGCGTCTATCACCACCAGCTTCCCGATCTCCCTCCAGCCCGCGAGCGCATCGAACACCGCGGTGCCGCCATCCACGAACACGACTTCTTCTCCGTAATCGGCCTCCACCAGGGCCCGCACCGCGTGCACGCCCACGCCCTCGTCCTGGCGGAGGAGGTTGCCGACTCCCAATACCACGATTCGGTCTACAGCACTCGCCATCGGCCGACCTCCCTCCCCCTCGGGGTGAGCATGTGCACCGAACAGGCAAGGCAGGGATCGAAGGAACGCACGATTCGCACCACCTCGAACGGGTTCTCCGGGTCCTTGATCTTGGTTCCGATGAGGGCCTGCTCGATGGGGCCGGGGGTGCCCTCGTCGTCGTGCGGGGAGGCGTTCCAGGTGGTGGGGACCACCAGTTGATAGCGGGAGAGCCGGCCGCCCTCGATCTCGGCCCAGTGCCCCAGGGCGCCCCGCGGCGCCTCCGTGAGCCCCATGCCGGAGCCGCTCTCCGGCACCGGCCGCCAGTCGCACACCGGCTCGTCCGGCTGCAGCTCCATCACCCATTGCTCCATCGCCTCCGCCACCCGCGCCGTCTCCAGCGCCCGCGCGGCGTGGCGGCCCAGCACGGAGAACAGCGCCTCGGGCTTGGCCCCGAACCGGGCCAGCAGGCCGTCCACCTGCCGCTTCACCGCGGCGTCGCCCGCGGCGTAGGCCACCAGCGTCCTCGCCAGCGGCCCCACCTCGTGCGGTTTCCCGTCATACCGGGGCGCCTTTATCCAGGAGTAGCCCGATTCCTTGTCGGGCGCGGGTCTGGTCTCCCCCGCCCCCGGGGCCAGCCCGGAGGTGGCGTCCTCGAACCAGGAGTGGCGCACGTATTCGGCGATCTTGCCGGGGTCCACCGGCGCCAAGCTGAGATCCGCGCCCACCCGCCCCGCGGGGAACATCCGCTTGCGCCTGAGCAGGTCGGTCTCCGCGGTCTCCAGATCGAAGCCGCCGTAGGCAAGCCATCGCCGGCAGCCGGCCCCGATCTCGAAGTAATCGGGGTAGGCCTGGGCCACCGCGAGCACGTCCGGGATGTAGACGTCGGAGATGAACCCTCTCAGGG
>WFSF01000236.1 GCA_015486155.1 Armatimonadota bacterium | reverse complement strand
TCGCCACCGTGTCCGTGGTGAGAATCGCCTCCGCCGCCTGTCCGCCCCCGTCGGGGCGCAGGGCCGCCGCGGCCTCCTTGATCCCGGAGGCGATCCGGCGCATCGGCAGCGGCCTCCCGATCACCCCGGTGGAACATACCAGCATCGAGTCCGCCGGCGCCCCCAGCGCCTCCGCCGACAGCGCGGCCATCCGCAGCGCATCCCGGTATCCCGCCTCTCCCGTGCAGGCGTTCGCGTTTCCGCTGTTGATCACCACCCCGTGCAGGTCCCGCCGGCCCACGCGGTCCCTGCTCACCAGCACCGGCGCCGCCTGCACCCGGTTGGAGGTAAACACCCCGGCCGCGGTCGCCGGCGCCACGCTGTACACCAGCGCCAGGTCGAGGCCCTCCTCCTTCAACCCCGCACTCACCCCGGCCGCCTCGAATCCGCACGGCGCGGTGACGCCGCCCTGCACCTCGCGCAGGTACCGCGCCTCCCTGGCCCACGGATTCGGGGCCGGCGGGCGCTTGATCTCATCGGCGCGGGGCCGGCGGGCAGATTTCTGTGTCATCTCTTCCTTCCTCACGGATACGCCGCCCGGATCGCCAGGCCGGTGGTCTCCTCCACGCCCAGCATCAGGTTGAGGCACTGCACCATCTGCCCGGCCATCCCCTTGCCCAGGTTGTCTATCGCGGAGAGAACGATCGCCCTCCCGGCCGCTTCGTCCACCGCCGCGGAGAGAAAACACAAATTCGTCCCCTCCGTCCACTTGGTGTGCGGCCACTTGCCCGCGGGAAGCACCTCCACGAACGGCTCCTCCGCGTAATAGCGCGTCATCGCCTCCCGCAGCGATTCCTCGTCCTGCCCCTCGGCGAGGGAGGCGTAGATGGTCATCAGTATCCCCCGCGTCATCGGCGTCAGATGGGGGACGAAGGTCATCTTCGGCCGGCATTCCCCGAGATCGGCGAGCCCCTGGATCATCTCCGGCAGATGGCGGTGTCCACCCAGCGCGTAGGCGGAGATATCCTCGTTCGCCTCCGGGTAGTGGAAGGGCAACTTGAGCGCGGTCCGCCCCGCGCCCGAGACCCCCGATTTTCCGTCCGCTACGATCCCCTCCGGCAGGATTGCCTTTTCCGCCAGCAACGGGGCCAGCGCGAGCAGGGCGGCCGTGGTGTAGCACCCGGGAGCGGCCACCAATCCCGCCGCCGCGATATCGTCCCGATACCACTCCGGGAGACCGGGCACGGCCTGCCCCAGCAACTCCGGGCAGGTGTGATCCCGCCCATACCACCGCCGGTATTGGGCCTCGTCACGCAGCCGGAAGTCGGGGCTGACATCTATCACCCGCACCCCCGCCTCCCGCAGGGTGGGGACCACCTCCAGGGATTTTCCCGCGGGCAGCGCGAGCAGCGCGACTTCGCACTCCGCCGCCACTTCGTCCGGGTCGAGGGCGCACAGCGTCACCTCCACCCCCTGCAGGTGTGGATACACCTCGCAGATCCGCCGCCCCGCGTAACTCTCGGATGAGAGATACGTCAGCTCCACCGCGGGGTGGCGCGCCAGCAGGCGCACCAGCTCCACCCCCCCATATCCTGTCGCCCCGAGCACAGCCACTCTCGTCGTCATGGTAGCCTCTACGTTTCTCTCGCCCCCTCCGGGAGTTCACGCCCGGCCCGGCGAAGAATGCTCCCCCTGGGCGCGACGCGCGAGGGAGAGGCAGAGGGCGGGCTGACCAGCCGGATTATACAACAACCGCTATCCTGGGGCAAAGCGATCCCATCCCTCGAATGCCGACAAGCAGGCAGCGCGGCCGCCTGCTTGTCACACGCCGCGCCGGCCTCGGGCCGGCGGCGTCATCGTCGCACACAGTACAGTCTCGACCAGTACCGCCGGGACCCGAGCGAACTTATCGTCACCCGCCCCGCGGCCGATGAAGCGTGAATGAACTGAAGGTTGCCGATATAGATGCCCGTATGGTTGACCCGCCCCTTGCGGTCCGCAAAGTAGAGCCGGTCCCCGGGCAGCATCTGATCCAGCGGCACCGGTCGCCCTACCTTAGCCTGGGCCCGCGCCGTCCTGGGCAGGCGAACTCCGAAGGCGCGGAAGACGGTCTGCACGAAGAGAGAACAGTCCGTGTTGTACGGGAGCCGGCCGCCGTACTTGTAGGGCGTCCCCAGGAACCGCTTCGCGTACTCCACCACATCCGCGCGGCCGGCCTGCCGGAGCATTTTCCCGATGGCCTCCGCGGAGACCGCTTCATCGGTCAGGCGCAGGCTGCTCTTCGGCGTCCATCCCACCGAGCCGTCCGCCATCAAGATGCCCCACCAGTCCCCCTGCTCCTTGGAGACGATCACGCGGGAGCCCGCGGGCGGCTCGAACAGCACCGCATCCCCGCCGCAGCTCTCGGTGATGCGGCAGCCCGCCGCGGTCACCGCGTAGTGAGGGGGAACCTCCTTCGGCTGGGGAGGGGGCTCGGACGCGGATGGGCGCTCGGCCGCCTCCGTCTTCTTCAGCCCGGGCAGCACCACCGCCAGCGACTGCCCTGGAGAGAGCGCCTGGCCCGGCTTCAGGCCGTTGACGGTGCGAATCAACACCGCCTCCACCCCGAAGCGGGCGGCGATGTTCTCCACCGTATCCCCTTTCTGCACCATGTAGATCTCGTAGCGCAAGGGGGACGCGGCGCGCGCCGGCCCGCCCCACAGGGCGAGGCACACCGCGGCGACGATCAGCGCCCACCAATGGGAGACACGCGCGTTTACAGGGCACATCGCCATTCCGCCCAGTCCCATATGATTATGTTCCACACGCGCCCTGCGGCCGGGGAACCCTGCGGCGCAGCCGCCTCTATCTCTTCTTGAACTGGAATCCTCGACGCGCGCGCCTGCGGCCGTACTTCTTGCGCTCCTTCACCCGCGGATCGCGGGTCAGCAGCCCGGCCCGGCGCAGCACGGGCCGCAATGATTCGTCCATCGCCACCAGCGCCCTGGCCAGCCCATGCCGGATCGCCCCCGCCTGGCCCGATATGCCGCCGCCCAGGCACTTGGCGCGCACGGTGAACTGACCCTCGGCCGAGGCCAGCCGCAGAGGCTCGCGGGCGAGCAGCTCCAGCGTGGATCGGCACACGTACTCCGCGAGCGGCTTCCCGTTGACCGTGAACTCCCCGCCCCCCGGGGACAGCCACACCTTGGCGATGGCATTCTTGCGACGCCCGGTGGCGTAGTATTCCTGTGGCACGAACTTACCTCCTCACCTTCACTTTGCGCCCGAGGGCGTGTAGGGCTCCGGGTGCTGCGCGGCGTGCGGATGCTCGGCGCCGGCGTACACCTTCAGTTTCCTGAGCATCTGCCGCCCCAGCGTATTGTGCGGGAGCATCCCCTTCACCGCGCTGCGGAAGGCCCGCGCCGGGTCGCGCTTGAGCAGGGCGCCATACGGCTCCTCCTTCAGCCCTCCCGGATACCCGCTGTGCCGGTAGCGCATGGTGCGCTCCGCCTTGTTGCCCGTCAGCACCAGCCCGGCCGCGTTGATCACCACCACGTGGTCGCCGGTGTCCACATGCGGGGTATAGACCGCCTTGTGCTTCCCGCGCAGCAAGGCCGCCACCTCCGCGGCCAGCCGGCCCAGCACCTGCCCCTGCGCGTCCACCAGCAGCCACCGCCGCGATACCTCCCGCGGCTTGGCGCTATAGGTTTTCGTAGTTCTCGCTGTCATGTCGGCAATTCTTCCATTCCCGGAACTAATATGATACCTCTACCAGGCAGAGTCCGCAAGCCGCCGCCGGCCCGGGCAGCGCGCTTCGCTCCCCGGCCGAGACCGCCCGCGCCAACTCCGCGCCGGTCAACTCACCTCTTCCCACCGCCAGCAAAGCCGCCGTCAGCCTCCTCATCATCTGATACAGAAAGGCGTTCGCCTCCCCGGTGATGACGATTCTGTCCTCATCCCGGCGGCACTCCAGCCGCATTAAATCCCTCACCGTGCTCTTCACGCCGTCCGCCCCTCCGCCCTGGAGCGCCCGGAAATCCCTCACTCCCACCAGCCGCCTCGCCGCCCGCTCCATCTTCTCCACGGCCAGCCCCGGCGGCTCGATCAGCGCATACCGCCCCAGGATGGGCGAGGGGCGATCGCGCTCGATCACCGTATAGCGATAGGTCCGGCTCCGCGCCGCCCGGCGGGCGTGGAATCCGTCCTCCACCTCCTCGCAGGACTGCACCTTCACATCCCGCGGCAGCGCCCGGTTGAGCGCGTACAGCCACCGCTCCCGCGGGACCGGCCTGGCGGTCTTGAAATTGATCACCTGCCCGGTCGCGTGCACCCCGGCATCGGTGCGCCCCGCGCCGATCACCCGGACGCTCTCGCCCAGCAGCCGAGAGAACCGCTCCTCGAGCACTCCCTGGACCGTCCGCAGGTCCCGCTGCCGCTGGAACCCGTGGAAATCGGTCCCGTCGTATTCGATGGTGAGCTTCAGGTTGCGCCCGATCTCGCCCGTGCCCGCTACTCCTTCAAGTCCGGCGCCCGGTAGTCCACCAGCTCCAGCTTCGCCTGCATCACTCCATCGCCCCGGCGCGGCCCGATGCGCACGATTCTCGTGTAGCCGCCCGGCCGATCCTGATACTGGGGAGCCACGTGCTCGAACAGGTGCTTCACCGAATTCGCCACCGCGCTGGGGCTGCGCCCCGCGGCGGCCTTGGCTACATCGCCGGCCGCGGGCATCTCACGGTAGGAGCCCTCCTTCATCCGCAACAGGCCGGTGCGGGGCTGAAGGATGCGCCGCGCGAGCCGCCGGTGATGCACCGTATCCTCCCGCGCCAGACTGATGAGTTTCTCGGCTATGCTTCGCGCCTCTTTGGCGCGCGGAACCGTCGTCACCACACTGCCGTGCCACAGCAAGGAGGTAACCAGGTTGTTGAGCAGGGCCATCCGCTGGTCGGTCGCCCGGCCCAGCCGGCGCCCCGCGACTCGGTGTCTCACGCCGATCTCCTCCTCGAATAAACGCTCTCCACCCTACTCGGCCTCCCCGGCCTCGCCGCCGCTCTCGCCCGCCAGCTCCAGGCCCATCCCGGACAACTTGTCCTTCACCTCCTGAAGCGACTTGCGGCCGAAGTTGCGGATGGCCATCAGATCGCTCTCCGTGCGCTGCACCAGCTCTCCCACGATGCTGATGCCCTCTCTCCTCAGACAATTCATGGTGCGCACCGAAAAGTCGAGGTCCTCGACCCTGGTCTGGAGATGCCGCGTCATCGCCGACTCCGCCTCCGGCGCGCCGGCCAGCTCCTCCTCCTGGTGCTGGAAGTCAAAGAACAGGATCAGGTAACGGTCCAGGATCTTCGCCGCGTCGCTGATGGCGTCGGCCGGATCAATGGTCCCGTTGGTGGTCACCTCCAGGATCAGGCGGTCGAAGTCGGTCATGTGCCCCACCCGGGTGGGCTCCACCCGGAAGGCGACGTTGCGCACCGGCGTAAAGATGGAATCCAGCGGGATGGCCCCGATGGGGCGGCGGGAGGTCTCGTGCTCCTCCGCCGGGACATACCCGCGCCCTCTCTCCACCTCCATCTGGATGGAGAGGGCGGCCTCCGCGCTGTCCAGGGTGGCGATGTGCAGGTCCTTGTTCACGATCTCCACATCCGCCGGCCCTTCCACGTCTGCTCCCAGCACCTCGCCGGGCCCGGATCGCTCAATGCGCAGGATGCGCGGTCCCTCCGCCAGCTGGCCCATGTCCGCGGCCAATCCCTCCGGCGGCTGCACGATCTTGATCGCCAGCTCCTTCAGGTTGAGCAATATATCCGTGGTGTCCTCCACCACCCCCGGGATGGTCGAGAATTCATGGAGCACGCCTTCGATGGTCACGAAGGTGACCGCCGCCCCCGGAATGGAGGACAGCAGCACCCGCCGCAATGAGTTGCCCAGGGTCGTCCCGTAACCGCGCTCCAGCGGCTCGATCAGGAACGACCCGAAGCGTGGATCCTTGCCTTCATCCAGCCGCTCGATTCGAGGTGTCAGGGTATCAATGATCATGGGCGTATTCTCCTTCCCAAACCGGCCGACCGGAATTACCGGGAGTAGAACTGGACGACCAGTTCTTCCTCGACCTGGGTGTCAATTTCCTCGCGCGTGGGGAGGGAGACCACCGTCGCCTCCATGGCATCGCCTTCCACCTGGAGCCAGGAGGGCACGCGCCGCCCCCCGGCCTTCTCCGCCGCCGCCACGATGGGCGCCAGCCGGCGGCTCTTCTCTCGCACGCCGACCTTATCCCCCACCTTCACCAGATACGACGGAATGCTCACCCGCTTCCCGTTGACCGTGAAATGGCCGTGCCCGATCAGCATCCGCGCCTGGGCCCGAGAGGCGGCCAGGCCCATCCGCCAGACCACGTTGTCCAGCCTCCGCTCCAGCAACTGCAGCAGGATCTGGCCCGTGATCCCGGGCCTCCGCTCCGCCTCCGCGAAGTAGCGCCGGAACTGGCGCTCCAGGATCCCGTAGATGCGCCGCATCTTCTGCTTCTCGCGCAACTGAAGCCCGTAGTCCGAGGTGCGCCGCCGCGATCGGCTCTGCGCGTGCTCCCCGGGGGGATAGGCGCGGCGCTCGATCCCGCACTTGGGCGAGAAGCACCGCTCCCCTTTCAAATACAGCCGCGTCCCTTCACGGCGACACAGCCTGCACACTGGTCCACGATATCGCGCCATCTGCTCTCTTCCCGTTCAAACCTGAATATCTGCGCCCGCAGCCGTCGCGCGCGTCAGATGCGTCTCCGCCGCGGGGGACGACATCCGTTGTGCGGGATCGGGGTGATGTCGCGTATGGTAGCGATCTCCAATCCCGCGGCCTGCAGGGACCGGATGGCCGTCTCGCGGCCGCTCCCCGGGCCCTTCACGTAGACGTCCACGCGCTTCATCCCGTAGTTGTCCATCGCCTTTTTCGCCGCCGCCTCCGCCGCCAGCCGCGCCGCGAACGGAGTCCCCTTCTTCGTGCCCTTGAATCCCACCGTGCCCGAGCTCGCCCAGGTGAGCACCGCGCCCTCCTGGTCGGTGAGAGTAACGATGGTGTTGTTGAACGTGGACTGGATGTAAGCGCGTCCGTACGCGACCTGGCGCCGTTCCCGTCTTCTCGTTCGCGTGCCCTTACGCGGCATACCTGCTTCTCCTTCCCTCTCTCCTCAGCCTCGGCCTCACTTCTTCCGCCTGACGCCCACCGTCCGCCGCGGGCCCTTCCGCGTGCGCGCGTTGGTGCGGGTCCGCTGTCCCCTCACCGGCAGGCCGCGGCGATGGCGTATCCCTCGGTAGCAGCCGATGTCAATCAGCCGCTGGATGTGTCCCTGCACGATCCTCCGCAGGTCTCCCTCCACCCGGTAGTTCCGCTCGATGATCTCCCGCAGGCGGGAGACCTCATCCTCCGTCATGTCCCGCACCCGCGTGTCCGGGTTGACGCCGGCCTGCTGAAGAATCTGTTTGCTGGTGGTCCGCCCCACGCCGTAGATGTAGGTGAGGGCGATCTCCAGCTTCTTGTCTCTCGGCAGATCAACTCCCGCTATGCGTGCCATCTATCCTCCTGCCTGACGCGCCCATGCTCACCCTTGCACCTGCTTGTGCTTGGGCTTCTCGCAGATCACCCGCACCTTGCCATGCCGCCGGATGATCTTGCAGCGGTCGCACATTTTCTTGACCGATGATCTCACTTTCATGATCCACTACTCCCCGGCCGAGGGGCCCCTCCGGGGCCCTCCCGCACCGTCAAAACCTCGCAACCGTCGTCCGTAATGACGATCGTATGCTCGAAATGCGCCGACAGCGACCCATCCCGGGTCCGATACGTCCAGCCGTCGGCCTCCTGCACCACTTCATACCCACCCTGAGTCACCATCGGCTCGATCGCCAGTCCCATCCCCGGCACAAGTTCCACATTCTCTTCCTCACCCCCGACGAAATTCGGCACCTGCGGCGGCTCGTGCGCCTCGTGCCCCACGCCGTGCCCCACCAACTGCCGCACCACGCCATAGCCCGCGGCCTCCACATGTCGTTGCACCGCGGCCGCGATGTCCTTCACCCGGTTTCCCGGCTTGGCCTGGGCGATGCCCTTCTCCAGCGCCTCCCGCGTCGCCCGCATCAGCCTCTCCGCCTCCGCGCCCACCTCTCCCACGCCGAAGGTGGCCGCTCCGTCGGCGATCCGGCCCTCGACGGTGGCCCCCACATCGAAGGAGACGATATCTCCCTCCCTCAATACCCGCTCCCCGGGAATGCCGTGCACCACCTCGTCGTTGACCGAGATGCACACATGGGCCGGATAGCCGTAGAGCCCGAAAAAGGTCGCCTCCGCGCCGAAACTCGCGATCAATTCCGCCGCCAACCGGTCCAGTTCTCCGGTGGTGATCCCCGGCACGGCCGCCTTTCCGAGGCGCTCGAGCACGAGCGCGACGATTCGGCCGGCCCGTCTCATGCTCGCGATATCCTCTTTGTTCTTGAGTCTTATCGCGCGCCTCTCCCGGCGCGCCCGCTTCCTCCCGGGCATCACTCGGATCCTCGGCCGCCGACCTGCTTCGCCGCCTCCTCCAGAATGGCCGCGATCTTCTCCAACACCCGCTCCACGCCGATCGCGCCGTCCACCTCGTGCAGGATGCCCTTCTTCCGGTAATAATCCACCAGCGGCGCGGTCTGCTCTTCATACACCTGCAACCGTTTGCGCACCACCTCCGGCGACTCGTCCGAGCGCTGCACCAGCTTCGCCCCACACCGGTCGCATATCCCCGGCTGCTTCGGCGGCATGGTCTCGGCCTGGTAGACCGCGTGGCACTGCGGGCAGATCAGCCTCCCCGACAGCCGCCGCAGGATCTCCTCCTCCGACACCACCAGGTTGATCACCGCGTCCAGCTGCTGCCCCTTCGCCTCCAGCCGCGCGTCCAAGGCCTCCGCCTGCGCCAGGGTGCGCGGAAAACCGTCCAGCACGAAGCCGGCCTGCGCGTCCGGCCGCGCCAAGCGCTCCTCCATCATATCCAGAATCAGGTCGTCCGGAACCAGCTCGCCGGCCTCCATGTACGGTTTCGCCTTGCGCCCCAGCTCCGTGTCGTTCTTCACATTGTCGCGCAGCAGGTCGCCGGAGGCCACGTGCGCCAGACCCCAGCGCTCCTGCATGGCGTTCGCCTGGGTCCCCTTGCCGGCCCCGGGCGCGCCCAGCAGCGCGATTCTCACCACACTCTTTTCTCCGCGACGGTCACACATCAGCGAATGAACCCTTCATACTGGCGCATCACCAGGTGCGCCTCGATTTGTTGTATGGTATCCAGCGCCACCCCCACCAGGATCAGCAGGGAGGTGCCTCCCACCACCGTGAAGGTGGTGACCTTGGTGATCTGGGGGACGTAGAAGGACAGCAACGCGATCACGCCCAGGAACAACGCCCCGGCGAGGGTGATTCGGGACAGCACGCGGTCCAGGTGCCGCTCCGTGGGCCGGCCCGGGCGGATGCCGGGGATGAAACTCCCGTATTTCTTCAGGTTGTCGGACACGTCCGCGACGTTGAAGGTCACCGCGGTGTAGAAATAGGTGAAGAACACCACCAGCAGGAAGTACATCGCGGCCGCAAACGGGGTCTTCGCGGGATCCAGGAACTCGGCGATGCGGCCCACCAGGGTCGTCGGGTCCGGCTGGCCCCCGCCGATGAAGTTCGCGATCTGACCGGGCAGCATGGCGATGGCGAGGGCGAAGATGATGGGAATCACGCCCGCCGTGTTCACTCTTATCGGCAGGTAGCTGGAGCCTCCGCCATACACCTTGGTGCCCACCACCCGCTTCGCCGACTGGATGGTGATGCGCCGCTCTCCCTTGGTGATATAGATGATGCCCGCCACCGCGCCGGTCCAGATGATGCTCAACAGAAGTATGCTCACCCACGAAATGTTGCCGGTGCGCCAGAAGTTGAACGTCCTCACCACGTCCACGGGCATGCGGGCGACGATCCCCACGAAGATGATGAGGGAGACGCCGTTGCCGATTCCCTTGTCCGTGATCTGCTCCCCCATCCACATCAGAAAGCACGTGCCGCCGGTCAAGGTGATGATCACCGGGATCAACTGCAATCCGCCGATCTCGAGAATGCCCATCTTCCTGAGCGTCACGCACACCATCGCCGCCTGCAACACGGCGAGGAAGATGGTCAGCCAGCGGGTGTACTGGGAGATCACCTTTCGCCCCGCCTCCCCCTGTTTCGCCAGCTCCGCGATGCGCGGCCAGGCGATCCCCAGCAGCTGGAAGATGATGGAGGCGTTGATGTAGGGCATGATCCCCATGGCGATGATGGAGAACCGCCGAAACGCCCCGCCCGAAAACACGTCGAACAGGTTGATGAGGCTGCCGCTTTCCACCAGCGCCTTCATCTTCGCCGGGTCGATGTAGGGCACCGGTATATGGAGGCCGACCACGTACACGGCGAACATCCCGAATACGAACAGGATGCGCCGTCGCAGGTCAGGCAGCTTAAACGCGGCTGTTACCGGTCCGAGCAGGGCAGACACGTCATATTACCTCCGCGGTTCCTCCTGCGGCCTCGATCTTGGCGCGCGCCGAAGCGCTGAAGTGATGCGCCTTCACCTTCAGCGGCTTGTTCAACTCTCCCTCACCCAGCACCCGCAACCCATCCCCGAGCTTGCGGATCACCCGCTTCTCGAGCAGCACCTGCGGCGTGACCTCCGCCTCCGCCTCGCAGCACTCCGCCAGCCTCCCCACGTTCACCTCCGCGAAGTGGCGCCGGAAAATGCCCCGGTTCCTGGCGGACTTGCCCATCCCCCGCCGCTTGCGCAGCCGCCGGTAGAGAGGCGTCTGGCCTCCCTCGAACCCCGGCCGCACGGTATCGCGGGCCTTCTGGCCCTTCATGCCCCGGGTGGAGGTCTTTCCGTGGCCGGAGCCCATGCCCCGGCCCACCCGTTTCTTTCTTCGCTTTGCTCCCTCCGCGGGATGCAGATCGGACAATCGCATCTTCAGTCTCCCTGCGCCTTCTTCCGCTTCGGCTCGTCCGCGATCTCCTCCACCCTCACCAGATGGCTGAGCTTGTTCACCATCCCGCGCACGGCGGGGTTGTCCGGCCGCACCACGGTGGTATTGAGCTTCCGCAACCCCAGCGCCCGCGCGGTGTCCTTCTGGTCCTGGGGGTAGCCGATCACGCTCTTTGCGAGAGTAATCCTCAGGCGACTCATGCTTCCTCAGCCTCCGCTGCGGGCTCCTCGGGGGCCGGCGTCTCCACCGCCTCCAGGTGATAGCGCTCCGCGATCTCCTCCGGCTTGCGCCCTCGCATCGCCGCCACTTCCTGGGCGGTGCGCAGACTCAGCAAACCTCTCATGGCCGCCCGCGCGATGTTTATCGGGTTGTCAGAACCCAGCGATTTCGACAACACGTCCTTGATCCCCGCCGCCTCCAGCACCGCCCGCACCGCGCCTCCGGCGATCACCCCGGTTCCCGGCGAGGCCGGCTTCAGCAACACCCGCGCCGCGCCCCACCGCGACTCCACCGGATGCGGAATGGTGGTGCCCAGGCGCGCGATCTTGGTCATGTTTTTCTTGGCGTCCTCCGCGCCCTTCCTGACGGCGTCGGGCACCTGCAGGGCCTTGCCCAGCCCCACGCCCACAGAGCCGTCGCCGTCTCCCACCACCACCAGCGCGCTCCAGCGGAGGGTGCGGCCGCCCTTGTGCACCTTCTGAACCCGGTTGAGGGCCACCAACTTCTCCTCGATGAGCACCTCGCCGGTCGCGTCTCTATTCATCTGTTGGTCGCGGCGCATTCTTGTCTTACCTCGGCATCCCTCAGAATTCCAGCCCCGCCTCGCGGGCGCCCTCCGCCACCGCCCGCGTGCGGCCATGGTAACGATATCCCCCGCGGTCGAACACCACCCGGGTAATGCCCAATTCCTTCGCCCGCTTCCCCAGCGCCTGCCCCACCGCGCGCGCCGCGGCCGCGTCCCGCTTTGACTTGCCCTCCTCCACCAGACCCGGCTCCAGCGAGTTCGCCTGCGCCAACGTGCGCCCCCGGCCCTCGTCGGCGTCGTCGTCTATGATCTGCGCGTACACCGCCCTCAGGCTCCGAAACACGCACAGCCGCGGACGCTCCGCGGTGCCCCGCACGCGCTTGCGCACCCGGCGGTGCCTGCGCTCTCGCGCGCTCTTCACTCTGGTCACTGTCACCACTCTCAAATCGCTCCCTTATTCGTCCCGTTACGCGGTGGCCTGCGCGGCCTTGCCGGCCTTGCGCAGGATCCGCTCGCCCTGATACCGGAAACCCTTGCCCTTGTACGGCTCCGGCTTCTTCGCCGCCTTTATCCGCGCGGCGGTCTGACCCAGCAGTTCCTTGTCAATCCCCCTCAACGTGAGCCGAGTCGACAGATACTCGTTCTCGCTGGTGGGCACGAAAGTCTCGATCTCCACGCTGATCCCCTCCGGCAGGTCGAACACCACCGGGTGAGAGAAGCCGAGCTGACAGGTCAGCCGGGATCCCTGCTGTTGCACGCGGAATCCCACGCCGTACAACTCCAGCACCTTGACGAAGCCCTCGCTCACGCCCTGCACCAGGTTGGCTATCAGCGTCCGGGTGAGGCCGTGCAGGCTCCGGTGAAGCTTGCTCTCCGAGGGCCGCTTGACGACGATCTCCTCCTCGCCGATCTCCACCTGCATCGCCGCGGGAATCACCCGCGACAGCTCACCCAGGGGGCCCTTTGCGGTCACCCGGTGATCATGCAATTCCACTTTCACTCCGGCCGGCAGCCGGATCGGCGCTTTGCCAATACGAGACATCGTTATCACCCAATCTTCACTGACTGTCCGAGACTACCAGACGTAGCACAACACCTCGCCGCCCACCCGCCGCCGGCGCGCCTCGCGGTCGGTGAGCACCCCGCGGGAGGTGGACAGGATGGCGATCCCCAATCCCCCCATCACCCGCGGAATCTCGTCCGCGCCCACATAGGTTCGCACCCCCGGCCGGCTCACCCGGCGCAGCCCGGTGATCACGGGTTTGCCCTCCGGCGTGTAGCGGAGGTGCAGCCTGATCTGTCCCTGGGGCTTGGCGTCCACCAGGTCGTACTTCTGGATGTACCCCTGGGCCTTGAGGATCTTGGCGATCTCCAGTTTGATGTTGGAGGCGGGAATCAACACGCGGTCGTGGCCCGCCATCGCGGCGTTCCGGATACGCGTCAGCATGTCGGCGATTTGATCGGTCATGGCCATGGTCTTTCGCCTCACCAACTAGCCTTGGTAATGCCCGGCAACTGCCCCCGCGATGCCAGCTCGCGGAAACAGATCCGGCACATGCTGAACTGCCGCATGTAGGCCCGCGGGCGCCCGCACACCTGGCACCGGTTGTACTTCCGCACCCGGAACTTCGGCGTCCGCCTTGCCTTCACGATCAGAGATTTCTTAGCCAAGTTCTCTACCTCCAGACATCCTCTCCGCCATCAATCCCTCAGCGGCATTCCGAGCTCTCTCAGGAAGACTATCGCCTCCTCGTCGCTCTCCGCAGTGGTCACGATCGTCACGTTCATCCCCTGCACCCGGCTCACCTTATCCAGGTCGATCTCCGGGAACACCGTCTGCTCCCGCAGCCCCAGGCTGTAGTTTCCGTGCCCGTCCACCGCCTCGGGCGAGAGCCCGCGGAAATCCCGAATGCGCGGCAACGCCACGCTGATCAACCGGTCCAGAAACTCCCACATGCGATCCCCGCGCAGGGTCACCATGCACCCCACCGGGTTGTTCTGCCTCACCCGGAACTGGGCGATGGACCGCTTCGCGCGCCGGATCGCGGGCCTCTGCCCGGTCACCGCCGCCAGGTCCTCCATCGCGGTCTCCAGGGCCTTCGGCTCCTGCACCGCGGCCCCCACGCCCATGCTGACCACGATCTTCGAGAGCCTCGGCACCTGCATCACGTTCCGATAGCCGAAGCGTTTGATCAGCGCGGGCACCACCTCCTCCCGGTATCGCTGCCACAACCGGGGAGGCGGAGCCGCCTCTGTCTCTTCGCTCACCTGTGCTTGCTGTTGTTCTTGCGCCATTATGTCAGAGCCTCGTCATCACCGCCAGATATCCGTCCCGCGCTACTGCACCCCGTCAACCGGCTCCCCGCAACGGCGGCAGACTCGCACCGTCTTTCCCTCCACGATGCCCCGCCGCACCTTGGTCGGCCGGTCGCAGTTCGGGCACACCAGCATCACGTTCGCCACCGAGATCGAGCCGGGCTGCTCGGTCCTGCCCGCCTGAAGCTGCTGCGTCTGGGTGGTCCGCCCCCGCGGCCGCGCATGTTTCACCCTCATGCTTACCCCCTCCACCACCACCCGGCGCTGGGCCGGCAGCACCCTTATCACC
>WFSF01000235.1 GCA_015486155.1 Armatimonadota bacterium | reverse complement strand
TCGGCCTCCGCCACCCCCTCCGGCCGCCGCCGGCCCGACTCGTCCGGCTCCCCGAGGGTGTGGACCCGCATCCTGAGCCCGACCGCCTTGCCCTCATTCACGTTCACCTCGAGCGGGGCCGCCAGGTAGATGACCCGCACCCCCTCCTCCTCGGCCTCGTAGACCTCCTCCGGGACCGCGGGCATCTCGTCCCTGGTGCGCCGGTAGCACAGGAACACCTCCTCCGCTCCCTGGCGCACCGCCGTCCGCGCCGCGTCCACCGCGGTGAAACCGCCCCCGATCACCGCCACCCGGCGGCCGCTGAGGGCCTTCGGGTCCTTGTCGGCCGAGGCGAGGAACTCCACCGCGGTGAGCACGCCCTCCGCCTCCTCGCCGGGCACGCCCAGCTTCGCCCCGGCCTGCGCGCCGATCGCCAGCGCCACCGCCTCGTAGCCCTTCTCCTTGAGCGAGGCGAGCGTGAAATCGCGGCCCAGGCGCTGATTGCACTCGATGGTCACGCCCAGCGCCTGCAGCGCGGCGAGCTCCGCCTCCAGCGCCCCCTGGGGCAGGCGGAAGGAAGGAATCCCGTAGCGCAGCATGCCGCCCGGTTGCTCCTTCGCCTCGAACACGGTCACCGAGTGCCCGGCCCGCGCCAGCTCCCAGGCGCAGGCGATCCCGGCCGGGCCGGAGCCCACCACGGCCGCCTTCTTCCCGGTCTGGGGGTACCGCTCCACCTGCGGCTTCCACCCCTGCGCGGCCGCGTGCTCCAGCACGAACCGCTTGATCTCCCGGATGCGGATGGGCTCATCCACCTGGCCCCTGGTGCAGGCGTCCTCACAGGGATGCGCGCAGATATAGGCGCACACCGACTGGAGCGGGTCCCGCGCGGTGATCAACTGGTACGCGCGCTCGAAATCCCCCTCCGCCACCTTGCGCACATAGGCCTGCGCGGGCACCTGGTTGGGGCAGGCGGCCTTGCAGGGGGCCGCCAGCCTTTGCTCCTTGACCGAAGCGTGGCCGGGGTAGAGCGTGAGGTCCTCCGAGGAGGTGATCTCATCCACCAGCAGGTCCCGCATCGCCTCCCAGTTCGGGTACTTCATCTTGTCCAGGTAATCCGCCAAGCCCTCCACCAGCGGCACGATCAAGTCGTAGCCATGGGTGAGCACCCCCGTGCAGACCCCCACCAGGTCCGCCCCCAGAAAGGCCATCTCCGCCGCGTCCTGCCAGCTCTCCACCCCGCCGGTGGCGACCACGCGCACCTCGCGGCCGTTGCGCTTCCGTATCTCGTACACGTCGCGCAGGGCCAGGGGCTTCGCCCAGGGGCCGGACATGCAGCTCAACGACACTTCCTTCTGTAGATGATAGATGGCCTGCTTCGGGTTCCAGATGTCTATGGGAGGAATCGCCAGCCGGTTGGCGTTCGATCCCACCGCCACCGCGCCCGCCTCGTAGGCCGCCTTGGAGGATTCGCCCAGCTTGGAGCCCTCCGGGGAGAGTTTTACGATCACGGGGATGGAGACCGCCTCCACGGTCGCCTTCACGATCTCGTGCACCGCCTCCGGGATCATGCCCAGGGAGGCGCCGCTGATGGGCCCTCCCTCGTGGGCCTCTCCGGTGAGCGCCACGTTGAAGGACATGTTCGGGCAGCCCATGTTCAACTCCAACATGTGACAGCCCGCCTCCTCGAAAGCCTTCGCCATGTTCACCCACCCCTCGAGGCCCTTCTCACCGGTGTAACTGTAGTTGGCCAGGATTACGAAGTCCTCGTCCACGCGGGGTTTCGCATCCCGCACCAGGACGAGCGCCTGCTCCATGTCGAGGCGCTTCTCGGCGGTGAACGAGAGGTACTGAAGCGGATGGTGGTACTGGTAGCGCGGCTCCCGGTTTATGTAGGGGGCGGGATCGAAGGTGAGCTTGATGGAAGCGCCCGCCCAGCCCAGCTCGCAGGCCCGCTCCAGCTGCTCCGGCGTGGCCGTGGTAGGGCCCGAGGCCAGGAAGAACGGGTTCTTGAAGGTCACTCCTGCGATGGTCACGGCGAGGCGGGGATCGACGATGGCCTGCTTTTTCACTGCGTTTGCGCTCCTTCTTGGTTCTCCACCCGTGGGCCGGCAAAATACGACGCGCCCAACCCTCTCCACATGAGCGGGGGCGCGCGCACGTTTACCGATGCTGCTGTCTCCCACTCCCCGCAGTATTGTAGCACGACTTCGGCGGGGTGTGTAGATGGAGAGAGATGTGGAGCGAGCCGGGTTCTCTTCGTTTCGCGGCTCAGGCGCCGTCTCCGCCGTCTCCCGCGATGCTCGCGGGCGCGCCGTCCGGAGACAAGCCCTCGGGGGCGCCGGGGGCGGGCTCCGCGCTTACCTCCGCCAGTTTCTCCTGTGCGAGGGACCGCCACTGGCTGTCGGGGCGCTCCTCCAGCAGCGTGCGGTAGCATTCCGCGGCGCGGGCGGGATCGTTCAGGCGCGAGAGCGCCACCTGGCCCGCGCGCACGAGCGCGGTGTCCGCCCTGGGGGCGTCCGGGTGGTGGGCGGCGAAGGAGCGGAACATCCGGTAGGCCTCCTCGTACCGGCCGGCCGCCTCCATCCCCGCGCCCAGATCGAAGAAATACTCCGTGGCCAACGGGCCGGCCCCCGGGCAGTCGCGCAATGCCAGATAGGCCTCCGCGGCCGCCTCCGGCCGGGCCTGCTGGAGAAAGAGCAGCACCGCCCGCTGATAGCACTCCCGGGCCCGCTCCGTGCGCCCCACGGCCTCGCTCGCCAGCCCCAGCGCCCTCCACGCCTCCGCGTCCTCCGGGCGCTCCCGGACATATTCCTCGAGCTCCGCCGCCCCCCCGAGGAGCCCCTTCGACTCGTCTGCGCCGGCCCGGCCGGTGATCAGGTCCTCGCGGGCGACGCGCCGGTTCAGCCCCATCGCCGCGGCCGCCGCCATGCCGGCCAGGAACCCGCCCACATGCGCCCAGTGGGCCACTCCGCCGACCTGCCCCACCAGCGTAGAGGCCAGCCCGCTCACTATCTCCCACCCCACCCAGAGACCGAGGAATACGGGCGCGGCCATCTCGGTGACGCCGCTCCTCCAGTAGAAAAAGCTGCCGACCAGGTACCAGATCTTCACCCGGGTGCGCATAAAACACACCGCGGACAACCCCATGATGCCGGCGATCGCCCCGGAGGCGCCCACCCTCGGCAGCTCCAGCGAGGCCGCGCTCATCGCCCCAGACATCACCCAGTCCAGCGCGCTCGCCCCCACCGCTCCTCCGAAGTAGAAGGCGAGGAACAGCTTGGGGCCGAGCACGTCCTCCGCCACTGTGCCGAACAGCCACAGGAAGAGCATGTTGCCCGCCAGGTGCATCACTCCGCCGTGCATAAACAGGCTCAGAAACCAGGCCGTGAAACCGGGATGGGCCGGCACGAAACCCTCCGCCATGCGGCCGCCCAGAGCCAGCTGCGCAACGAACACCATGACGTTCAACGCCATCAAGATATAAGTGACCGCGGGAAAGCGCCAGTGCGGTCTGGTCGTCCCGAGGGGCAGGAAAAAGAACACCGGGAGAGTCCTCCTCTCCTCACCTCGTCGCCTTCATTACTATGTTCCGCAAAATCGCCTCCGACGACCAGACCGCGGGCCGCCTCGGAGGCTTGTGGCCCCGCGCGACACGCGCGTGACCGGCCGGACACAGGCCGGCAGGAGAGCCGCCTGGGAGGGGAGAACAACTCGACAGGGCGGGAGGCACTCTCTCACAATTTTGGCATTCTGGAGGTTGACGACATGAGCGCATTGCCGATCAAGCCCAAGGGGGACGGGTTCGACGCCTTCGCACTGGGCGAAGTGATGATGCGGATAGATCCGGGGGATGTGCCCATGCGGCGCGCCCGCACCGCGCGCATCTGGCACGGGGGCGGAGAGACCAATGTCGCCGAGGGCCTGAGCGCGTGTTTCGGGCTGAAAACCGGCGTAGTGACCGCCCTCGTGGACGACGGCATCGGCCGCAACATCGAGAATCAACTGCGCGAGGCCGGGGTGGACACCTCACGCATCGTCTGGTTCGACACCGGCGGCCGGGGCAAATTCTCCACCGACGCCAAGGGCACCCTGCACAACGGGATCCACTTCACCTGGTCCGGCAAGGGCGTGATCCCCTCGGTCACCGAGTATTACCGCGCCCACACCCCCATCCGCGAGCTCAAGCCCGGCGACGTGGACTGGGACGAGATCTTCGGGGGGGGGGTGCGCTGGTTCCACACCGGCGGCATCTACACCCTCCTCAGCGAGAACTCCGCGGCCCTGGCGCAGCAGGCCATGGAGACCGCGGGCAAGCACGGGGTCTTCCGCTCCTTCGACCTCAACTACCGCGCCAAGGTCCAGCCGGACAAGGACAAGGCGCGGGGCATCAACAAGAACATCGTCCCCCACGCCGACTTCCTGGTGGGGAACCAGAACGACTTCTTCGACGCGCTCGGCTACGAGAGCCGCAAGGTCTCCAAGGACGACCCCTTCGAGGTGTGGCTGGAGGCCTACCAGGAGATGCTGCGCAACGTGGCCAAGGACTACCCGAACCTGAAGATAATCGGCACCCAGCTGCGGGCCGCCCACAGCGCCGACCGCATCAGCTGGGGCGCGGTGCTCTACAGCGTGGGGGAGGACAAGATGTACCTCGCCCCCACCCGCGAGAACGTGGAGATCGCCGACCGCACTGGCGGCGGCGACTCCTTCATGTCGGGCGTGGCCGCCGCGTTGCTCTACGGCAACGATCTGCAGACCGCCGTCGAGTGGGGCGCCGCCCACGGCATCATGGTCCAGGAGACCCCCGGGGACACCACCATGGTCACCATGAAGGAGGTGCTCCGGGAGATGGAGCGCGCCAGGAAGGGCGGCGGGGTGAGCGCCCTGCGGTGACCCCCCGCCTTGTAGGGCGGGCAGCTTGCCATACGAAGCCTCGGCGAAGTATGGTGCCCATGCCCGCCATCTGAAAGACTTGGGAGGAACGAACGTGGCTGAATATCGAAGAGACCGCACCCGCGTGGACAAGGCACTCCGCGCGGCCGGGGTGGTGGTGGTGATGAACCGCGACCACGTGAAGAAACCCGAGGACCTGGTCACCACCATGTGGGAGATCTACCAGGCCGGGCTGGTGGCCGAGTGCACCTTCCGCATCGACGGCGCCATCATCAAGGAGGCGATGCAGGAGCTCACCCGGCGGCGCGCCGCAGCCCCCGCGGACAAGCCTTTCGTGCTGGGCGTGGGCAGCGTCATCAACCCCAAGGAGCTGGAGCAGGCGATCGAGTGGGGCTTCGACATGATCGTCGCCCCCGGCAACGTGATGGGCGGCTATGGCGAGGGCAAGGACTTCGTGCGCATCGCACACGAGGCGGACGCCTTCGCGGCCCCGGCCATCCTCTCCCCCACCGAGCTCCAGTACTTCATCGAGCGCGACGACGGCCTGGAGCCGGACTGCGTGAAGATTTTCCCGGCGGGCGTGCACGGGCCCAGCGGTGTGGGCGGCCTGCTCGCCCCCTATGTCCGGGACCGGCACCGGGGCCGCATGATCATGCCCACCGGGGGCGTGAACGCGGAGACCGGCCCCAAGTTCCAGGAGAACATCTCCAAACGGGGCTTCACCCCCGTGCTCGGCATGTCCGCGCCCCTCGCCCTGGTGGGCAAGGAGAAGAAGCCGGGCGACGCGGAGACCATCCGCCGCTCCCTGGCCGAGTTCAAGGCCGCCTTCAAGCCCCATCAGGCGTGAGCGGTCTCCGCGTTCCGCCGCACACAACCCAAACCACGCGAGGCTGAGAAAATGAAACAGGATCTGTTCGACATCACCGGCAAGGTGGTCGCCATCACCGGGGCCGCCGGCGTGATCTATTCCACCATCGCCCGCGGGCTGGCCGCCCGCGGGGCCAAGGTGGCGCTCCTGGACCTGCTGGCCGACAAGGCCCAGGAGGTGGCCGACGAGATAAAGAAGGAGGGCGGTGAAGCGGTCGCCATCCCCTGCAACGTGCTCGACGCCGAGAGCATCCAGGCCGCCCTGGACACCATCCTCCAGGACTTCGGCCGGGTGGACGTGCTGATCAACGGCGCGGGCGGCAACCGCGCCGGGGCCACCGTGCCCAGGGACGGAAAGTTCACCGACCTAGACACCGCCGAGCTGGACAAGGTGTTCGCGCTCAACTACAAGGGCACCTTCCTTCCCACCCAGATCTTCTGCCGTCACTTCGCCGAGCGAGGCGAGGGCGCGGTCGTCAACACCTCCTCCATGTCCGCCCTCCAGCCCCTCACCAATGTCCCCGGCTACTCCAACGCCAAGGCCGCGGTGACCAATTTCACCCAGTGGCTGGCGGTGCAGGTGAAGGTGGACTACCCGGAGGCGAACATCCGCGTCAACGAGATCGCCCCCGGTTTCCTGGACACCACCCAGAACCACCGGCTCCTCTTCGAGGAGGACGACAAGACGCTCACCCCGCGGGGCGAGTCCATCATCCGCCACACCCCCATGGGCCGGTTCGGCGACCCGCAGGAACTCCTGGGGCCGATCCTGCTGCTCATCTCCGAGGCCGGCTCCTTCGTCAACGGCTGCACCCTCACCGTGGACGGCGGCTTCGCGGTCTACTCCGGCGTCGGCCCCCTGGACGAGAAGCGCTAGCCCCGCGCGTGTGTGGAGAGTGCGCCACCGGACACAACCTCACACGTTACACGGGCAGGAGGGCGCGGGTAAATTGGAGAACAGAACCTGCAGACAGGAGGCCGCGGCGCCGGCCTCTGTCCCATTCGAGGAGGCAACGGCATTCATGGGAAACGTAAAGGAAGTAGGGGACGCGAATTTCGAGCAGGAGGTGCTCAAGTCGGATCTGCCGGTGCTGGTCGACTTCTGGGGCCCGGGCTGCCCGCCGTGCATGCGCATCGCGCCCATCCTGGAAAAACTGGCGGAGGACCTGGCCGGGAAGGTGAAGATCGTCAAGGTGAACGCGGCCCAGGAGTTCCAGACCGCGATGAAATACCGTATCCAGGCGGTGCCCACCCTGTTCGTGTTCAACAACGGGCAGGTGGTGGAAAACACCATCGGATTCCACAACGAGCAGGAGCTGCGGCAGCTGCTCTCCTCCGTGATCAACTGAGCCGCCATGTCCGAGGACCACGCCGCCAAACTCTGGGATCTGCTCATCATCGGCGCCGGTCCCGCCGGGCTCTCGGCCGCCATCTACGCCGGGCGCGGGGGACTGAGCGCGCTGGTGCTGGACAAACTCGGCCCCGGCGGCCAGGTGGCCCTCAACCACCTGGTCGAGAACTACCCCGGCTTCCCGGACGGCGTCGAGGGCATGAAGCTGTCCGAGGAAATGGGGCGTCAGGCGGAGCGCTTCGGGGCCGCGATGGAGGTCTCCGAGGTGACCGCGGTCGAGATCGGCGACGGCCGCTTCTCCCTCACCACCGAGCAGGGCCCCCGCCAGGGGCGCGCCCTCATCATCGCCAGCGGCTGCGCACCCCGCGAGCTCGGCGTGCCGGGCGAGCGAGAGCTCTACCAGCGGGGGGTGTCCTACTGCGCCACCTGCGACGGCCCGCTCTACCGGGGTAAAGACCTCGTCGTCATCGGCGGAGGCAACTCGGCGATCTGGGAGTCGCTCTTCCTCAGCAAGATCGCCCGCCGCGTAACCGTCGTTCACCGCCGCGACCAACTCCGCGCCGACCACGCCGTCCAGCAGCAGGCCTTCGCCCAGGACAACATCGAGTTCCTCTGGAGCCACATCGTCACCGCCATCCTGGGGGAGGATTCCGTTCAGGGCGTGCGGGTGAGGCACGTGGCCACAGGCGAGGAGCGCGAAATGCAGGCCGACGGAGTTTTCGTCGCGGTCGGGGTGGTTCCCCAGACCGCCTTTCTGCCCGAGGAGATCGCCCGGAATGACAACGGGTTCGTGAAGGTCAATGCCGCGGATCTGGCGACCTCCCAGGCGGGGGCGTTCGCGGCCGGCGATGTGCGGGAGGGCGCCTTCCGGCAGATCGCCTGCGCGGTGGGCGACGGCGCCCTCGCCTATCGCAGCGCCCGCCACTACCTCGAGGGCGCACACTGAGCCCCACCCGGAGGGCGAACATGAAGACCATGAAAGCCGTCTACCTCCACGGCCCCGGAGACCTGCGCCTCCACGAGGACCCCGTCCCCGCCATCGCCGCCCCCGACGACGTGCTCATCGAGGTGAAGGCGGTGGGCGTCTGCGGCTCCGACTGCCACTACTACCAGCGCGGCCGCATCGGCCCCTTCGTGGTCACCGAACCCCTCATCCTGGGCCACGAGTGCTCCGGCGTGGTGGCCGCGGTGGGAGAGGAGGTCGCCGGCCTGCGCCCGGGGGACCAGGTGGCCGTGGAGCCGGGAGTGCCCTGCCGGCGCTGCCGCAGGTGCCGGGAGGGCCGCTACAACATCTGCGAGAACGAGGTGACCTTCATGGGCACCCCTCCCTGGCACGGGGCCTTCCGCGAATACCTCACCTGGCCCGCCGACTTCGTGTTCAAGCTGCCCGAGGGGGTGTCACTGGAGGACGGGGCCATGGTGGAGCCCCTCGCGGTGGGCGTCCACGCCTGCCGCAGGGGAGGCGTGCAGCCCGGGCAGAGCGCCGCGGTGATCGGCGCGGGGCCCATCGGCCTGCTGGCCGCGCAGGCGGCCGCGGCCTACGGCGCGCATCCGGTGATCGTCTCCGACATCATCGCGCCCCGCCTCGAGCGCGCGCGGAAACTGGGCGCGCTGGCCGTGGACGCCCAGCGGGAGGACGCGGCGGAGAGAGTGCGCGATTTCACCGACGGGAAGGGGGCCGACGTCGTGATCGAGACCGCGGGCACCCTCGCCACCATCAGGCAGGCCGCACAGATGGTCCGCACCGGGGGCGTGGTGGTGCTGGTGGGCCTGCCCCCGGAGGACGAGGGGCCCATGCCCGTGATGGACCAGATCGCCCGGGAATACGACATCCGCACCGTGTTCCGCTACGCCAACTGCTACCCGCCCGCGCTCTCCCTGATCGCCGCCGGGCGCATAGACCTCGCCTCCCTGCGCACCCACGAGTTCCCCCTGGCGCAAACCGAGGAGGCGGTGAAGCAGGTCATCGAGCACAAGGCCGAAACGGTCAAGGCCCTGGTGCGCACCTGAGCCGGGGTCGAAGACCGACCCGGCGCCGGGGACGGACGCCGGGTCGGGAACGGCGCGGGAGGGAGATCTGCGCCGATTCAGTCCCCCGCAGGCCTCGGCAGGAGGCGGCCCTGGTAAACCGACAGCCGGCGGGAGAGTATTGTGGTCACCTCGGCATTAGTGCGGCCCCCCTCGGGCCGCGGTCAGCGCGGGAGCGGATTTTTTTACGTCACCGCGGCGAACCACAATTCGTCACTCATCGTTGTCTCTGTTTACACCCTGATAGAGAAGCCGCACGCCAAGTCGGCTGCTCCTTCCGGGCAGATCCTCTGCTCGCAACCTCCTTTTCCCGTCCCTCCCTCGTCGGGGACGACCAGGTATCCATGTCCTCGCCAACAAAAACGGGCTGCCGCAGAACCTACGCCCGCGCGAGCCGGACAAGACTCGCAGGGACATAACTTCCACGGCAGCCCACATGCCACGAAGCCCGCATCCTCGCCCTTCCCGGCGTCGATGCGGGTAGACCGCCCTATTCGATTGCCAGCATCTCCGGGCGCCTGTCGTGACACCCAACTTCTTCATTCCACAGACTCCCGCCGGATTTGAGATGATTTCTCGCGGAGCATCCCCCTCAGGCCCAAATGCGGCACCATGGCCCGCTCTCCGGACCTCTTCCCTGGAGGAATCGAAATTTCGTTGCAGGAAAAGGAATATCATACCGGGGGACAGAACCAGACGGTACCGGTAAGAGCGGAGGAGATGCATGAAGCGAAACAATATGGAAACAGTCCGATCGGTAGAACGGGCCTCACGCCTGGTGGAAGCATTGTTCATTGCCCCCCATGGAAAGCGGCTGGCCGAGCTGTCGCACGAGGTGGGCCTACACAAGACCACCGTGCTCAGGCTGCTGCGGACCCTCGTATCCCTGGGCATCGTGCGCCGCGATCCGCAGACCGACCAGTACCGCTTCGAGCCCCTGCGCTGGATCGCGATGGGCCACTTCATGAAGGAGAGCCTCCAACGATCCGACCTCGTCCAGCGGGCGCTCGATAGCCTCGTCGAGAAGACCAATTGCAGCGCCATGGTGATCGTCCCCTCCTTCGACAAGCGCCACACTATCATAGCAATCTTCTCCGAGCCGGACATACCCGTCCGCCTGAGACCCACCAACGTCCGCCTGGTGCCCATTCACTGCAGTGCCGCAGGCAAGGCGATTCTCTCCCGACTTCCCGACAAGGAGGTCAGCCGTATTCTGGCGGGACCCTTGGAGAAAATGACCGACCACACCATCACGGACCCGGAGTCGTTGCGACAGGAGATCGAGCTCGCCAGAAAGCGCGGCTACGCCACCTGCATCCAGGGGGCGGTGGAGGACATCTGTGGGATTGGAGTCCCCATCGTGGATACCCGTGACCGCGCCATGGGCGGACTCTCCATCGCCATCCTGGGCAAGACCATCACAGATGCCCAGATCGCAGAGTACGTCCCCCTTCTACAGGAAACCCGCGACCAGATCGTAAACCTGCTCTACGCTCATTCGCAGCATCCCTCGGAGGCGCAACGGGGCGCGGAGGCGCTCATCAGTTCACAGGAAAAGCCTGACGTACCGCAGAACGAAACGAAGAAGGAAAAAAATTACAGGATGGTGTAGTTTGTGGTAGAATATAACGCACGGTATGCAATCATGTTTCATGACATGAGAGCCTGCCGTGATGCCGGAGCAGGTTAGTTCTTTCGACGAGGAGACCGGCGGCTTTATCTCATCATCATCGTATTGAGAGTTCCGACCCCGGGAATCGCGCTGAGTAGGGAGTCTGACCATTCGTGCTAGGCACCGGGGCCGGAACTCTTTTATTTCCCCGGCGCGTCATGGCACCATGCGCTGCGCGTGGAACCACTCCCAGGCCTCCGCCGCCCGCAACGCCCGCTCCAGACGGGCGCACGATTCACACTCCCAGCAGTGCTCGCTTCCGCCGTGATAGCAGCTCCACACCAGCGGCAGCGGAGCCCCTATCTCTCTCCCCATCCGCACGATTTCCACCTTGGTCAGATCGTGCGTATAGCATTTCACTGATACCTTGCCCCGGGTGGAAAACGCGAGCGCCGCGTTCGCCGCCGCGACGAAATCCGCGCTGTTGTCCGGGAAGGTCGCCGCCTCCTCCGCATTGAAGCCCGCTACCACCGACGAGGCCCCCAGGTACTCCGCGAACGCCGCCGCCGCGTTCACCAGCACCCCGTTGCGGTTCGGCACCCAGACGCGGTCCGCGGTCTCGCCCTCCGTCACCGCCCGCTCCCCCAGGTCGCAGACCTGCACCTTCGGCACCGGCTTCCCCTGGTCCACCAGCGCGGTGGCGCAGATCTCCGCCAGCCACGGCAATGCCACTACGCGGTGCCTCACCTCCAGCTGCCGGCACATCACCGCCGCGGCCGCCGCCTCCCGCCGGGCCGCCCGCTGCCCGTAGTCGAAGGTCAGCGCCAGGGCCACCCCCCCGTCGTCCAGAGCCCGCTTCAGGTTGACCGCGGAATCCAGCCCCCCGCTCAACAGCACGACCGCGCATCCCTCGGAAGCCGACATAGGCGTCACTCCCAATAGGTGGCCTGCGATCGCTCCGACTCGCACACGG
>WFSF01000234.1 GCA_015486155.1 Armatimonadota bacterium | reverse complement strand
GTCTATGGGATGGTGGTGCTGATGTGCATCCTCACCTCGGTGGTGGCGCCGCCGCTGTTGCGACCCCTGCTGGCGAGCCCGGCCATGACGGGGGAGCCGGCGGGGCCGGCGGAGGAGGGGCGGCCCTAGCCGCGCGCAACGAGGGGAGCGCGCGGGTTTGGCGTCGACCTCCCCTCCGTTGAGCAGATAGAGCAGGGAAAAGGGGTGGGCGACGCCGGCGCGGCCGGCGCTCCATCCTCGATCCTGACTGGCGCAGGCATGGCCTGCCTCAGACTCAGTATTGACCCGGCGATCCGGTCTGCGGACCCCATCCACTTCCGGGCGGCCGCCCGGCATTCCCGTCGTGGAGAGGACGGTGCGCTGTGGGATGTGCGATCCTGCACAAAGCGCAGGCTTTGGGGCGTCCGGAGTACAGACAAATACGGAATAAATCCATAGTGATGGCGCGCGGCGCCTGAAGATAAGAACGCGGCGACGCCGGGCTGGGGCGGCTTCTCCAGATGCCTCGACGACGGGGGGATGGAAGACAGGCGGCCTCATGATCGAGTGGATGAACGACTTCAAAGAGGATATGCGGGCGGCCTCCGCCGCGCGCTATCTGCCGGCCCTCATGGTGCTTGCGGGCGGGACGGCTTTGTTTCTGCTCTTCCTCGCGGGCAAGCGGGACTGGCATCCCTGGGATCTCCTGATTCTGACGCTTCTCTTCACCGTTATCACCCTGCTCTACGCGGCGCAGGGGGTGCGCCTGATCGGGCGTCTTCACCGCACGCTCCGCGATGTGTCCGAGGCCAAGGGAAAGCTGGAGCATGAGGCCCGGGAACGGGAGCGGGCGGAAGAGCGTCTCACGCGGATCAATGAATGCCTGCTGAGTTTCGGTCCGGACTCGGCCGAGAACATGCAGCGGCTGGTCGCGCTGTGTGGAGAGCTGATGGGGGCGGACTGCGCGCTCTACAACCGACTACAGGAAGACCTGCTCTGCTCCCTCGCGCAGTGGAAAGCTCCTCCCGACTTCAATCCGGTCGATGCGCCGGAGGGGCATCTCTGCTATGACGTGATCCGGAGGGCCGGGCGGCGGCCGATGGTGGTCCGAGACCTGCTTCACACTCGCTATGCGGAAACGGACTCGAATGTCAGGCAATACGGGTTGCAGACCTATGTCGGGATCGCGGTGAAGTGCGCGAGCGAGACGGTCGGCTCTCTCTGTGTCGTGTATCAGCGCGATTTTGTGCCGGACCGGTCGGACGAAGAGTTGCTCAGGCTACTGGCGGCGGCGCTGGGGGTGGAGGAGGAGCGCAGGCGCACCGAGGAGCAGCTGCGGGAGAGCGAGGAGAAATACCGGCTGCTGGTGCAGAACCAGACCGACCTGATCGCCAAGGTGGTTCCGGACGGCACCTTCCGCTATGTGAGCCCCGCATTCTGCGAGACCTATGGGGTCTCGGAGTCGGACCTGATCGGGAAGAAGTTCTGGCTGATGCGGCCCGAGTCCGGCGAGCCTCCGGAGGAAATCGCCGATCTCTTTCGGCCTCCCTATGCCTGCACGGTGGAGCAGCGCACGCGGACCGAGGAGGGATGGCGGTGGTTGAGCTGGGCGCTCACCGCGGTGAGGGATGAACGGGGCGAGGTGGCGGAAATCGTCTGCGTGGGCCGTGACATCACCGAGCAAAAGCGGATGCACGAGGCGTTGGCGGAGAGCGAGACCCGGCTGAGGACCATCTTCGAGTCGGTCCAGGCGGGGATCATGATAGTTGATGTGAAGACGCGCTCCATCGTGGACGTCAATCCCGCCGCGGTGCAGATGATCGGACTGCCGAGGGAGCAGATAATCGGCCGCATCTGCCATGACTTCGTGTGCCCCGCAGAACGCGATCGCTGTCCGGTGATAGACCTCGGCTGTGAAGTCGACAACGAGGACCGCGTGCTGCTCACCGGTAAGGGAGAGGAATGCGCGATCATCAAGACGGTTACTCCCGTCACCTTGCGGGGGCGCGAGTTTCTGGTGGAGTCGTTCGTTGACATCACGGCCCGCAAGCGGGCCGAGGAGGAGCTGCGCCGTCTGGCGACGATCGTCGAACAGGCGGGAGAGGGAATCGCCGTAGCTGATTTCAACGGCATCATCCAGTTTGCCAACCGAGCCTGGGCCGACATGCACGGCTACGAGATGGCAGAGTTGATCGGCATGCATCTCAGCGCGTTCCACACCGAAGAGCAAATGAAGAGAGATGTGATTCCGTTCAACGAGGAGGTCAAGCGCAGGGGGCATTTCGGCGGCGAGGTGGGACATGTCAAGCGCGACGGCACTCCGTTCCCCACACAGATGATGGTCTCCCTTCTGAGGGATGGGAAAGGCGATCCTGTCGGCCTGATCGGCTTCGCGTCGGACATCACCGAACGCAAGCGGGCCGAGGAGGAGCTGGGGAAGACCAACAGAGAGCTGCAGTGGGCGCTTGCGCGCGCCAACGACCTGGCGGTGGAGGCCGAGAAGGCGAATACCGCCAAGAGCCAGTTCCTGGCCAACATGAGCCACGAGATTCGCACCCCCATGAACGCCATCATCGGCATGGTGGAACTGGCGCTCGACACCGATCTCACCGCGGAGCAGCGCGAGTACCTGGTCACCGTAAAGGAGTCGGCCGAGGCCCTGCTGGGCCTGCTCAACGATATCCTGGACCTGGCGAAGATCGAGGCCGGCAAGTTGGAGCTGGAGCCCATAGACTTCCAGTTGCGCGACAGTCTGGGGGATGCGCTGAAGGCGCTGGCGATCAGGGCTCACCAGAAGGGGCTGGAGCTGGCCTTCGAGGTGGACACGAATGTGCCGGACATGGTGAAAGGGGACCCGATGCGGCTCCGCCAGATCATCACCAATCTGGTGGGGAACGCCATCAAGTTCACCCCCCGGGGCCAGGTGGTGGTCCGCGCGGCGGTGGAGGAGGCGGCCGGGGAGGAGGTTCGGCTGCATTTCTCCGTGAGCGATACGGGCATCGGCATCCCAAAGGATCAGATGGACAAGATACTGGAGCCCTTCGAGCAGGCGGATGGATCGGCCACCCGCCAATACGGGGGGACGGGGCTGGGGCTAACCATCTGCAGGCAACTGGCAAAGGCGATGAAGGGCAGGTTGTGGGTGGAAAGCGAGATCGGCAAGGGCAGCACCTTCCACTTCACGGTCACGCTCGGCGTCTCGCAGCGGGGGCCGGAGCCGGTGCGGGCGGAGCCGGTGCAGATGGCGGGGATGCCCATCCTCGTGGTGGACGACAACGCCACCAACCGCCGCATCATGGAAACCTTGCTGGGCAACTGGGGGATGAAGCCGCGGGCGGCGGCCGGCGGTGAGGAGGCGCTGGAGATGATGAGGGAGGCGGCGCGGTCCGGCAGGCCGTTCTCCGCGGTGCTGGTGGATGTGCACATGCCGGGCATGGACGGTTTCACCCTGGTGGAGAGGATGAGGGCCGACCGCGAGGCGGGCGATCCGGCGGTGATCATGCTCACCTCTGCGGGCCAGCGGGGGGACGCGGCGCGCTGCCGGGAGCTGGGAATCTCCGCCTATCTGACCAAGCCGGCAAAACAGTCCGAACTGTGGGATGCGCTGATGCTGGTGTTCGGCAGCGCAGATAGGGAGGGCGCGGCCCCGCAGCTGATCACCCGCCATACCCTGCGAGAGAACCGACGGCGGCTGCGTATTCTGCTGGCCGAGGACAACCCGGTGAATCAGAAAGTGGCGGTGAGGATGCTGGAGAAGCGGGGACACAAGGTCATCGTGGCGGGCAACGGCGCGGAGGCGGCGGCCGCGGTTGCAGAGGGGGGATTCGATCTGGTGCTGATGGATGTCCAGATGCCGGAGATGGACGGCTATGAGGCCACCGCCGCCATCCGGGAGCACGAGCGGGAGACCGGGGGACATCTTCCCATCATCGCCATGACTGCTCATGCCATGGAGGGGGATCGAGAGAAATGTCTGGCCGCCGGCATGGACGGATATGTCGCGAAGCCGGTGGCCTCCCGAGAACTGTTCGCGGTGATCGAGGGACTGGTGTCCACGACCCCGGATGGTGAGGAGAAAGCGACCATGATGCCTGAGGATACCGCGCTGATAGACGAGGAGGCCGCGCTCTCCCGGGTGGAGGGCGACCGGGAATTGCTCGCGGAGATAATCCGCGATTTCCTCGACGGACTTCCCGAATCGAGGGCCGCCGTCGAGGACGCCGTCTCGCGCTCCGACGCGGCGGCCGCGGAGCGGGCCGCGCACGCTTTGAAGGGGTCTCTGGGAGTGCTCGGGGCGGCGCGCGCCGCGGAGGCGGCCGCGCGCCTGGAGACGCTGGCGCGCGAGGGGGACCTGGAGGGCCTCCCCAAGGCGTGCGAGGAATTGAACCGGGAACTGGCGCGGGTCGAGCCCGCGCTCTCGGCCATGGCGGCCGGGAGACAAGCGGCGGGGGTGGAAGCATGAGAATCCTGGTGGCCGACGACCAGCCGGTCTTTCGGCGGTTGATAGAAGCCTCCCTGCGGAAGGAGGGTCACGAGGTGGTGGTGGTGGTGGACGGGCGGCAGGCCTGGGACGCCTTCAGGGAGGATAGCTTCGACCTGGCGATCCTCGACTGGATGATGCCGGGAATCGATGGACCGACTCTCTGCCGGCGGATTCGCAGCCGCAGCGAGGAGGGATACACTTATCTGATTTTGCTCACCGCCCGGGATCAACTCGAAGACGTGGTGCGCGGGCTGGACGCGGGCGCGGACGAGTACCTGGTGAAGCCGTTCAACCCGGAGGAGTTGAGAGCGCGGGTGCGGGCCGGGGGCCGCATCGTGGACCTCGAGCGGCGGCTCTCCCAGGCCAACGAGCGACTGGAGAGGCTGGCGTCCACAGATGAGCTCACGGGCCTGCTGAACCGCCGCGCCATCCTGTCGTACCTGGACGAAGCGGCCGCCCAGCGCGCCGGGGACGGCGGCCGTCTCTCGGTGGTGATGCTCGACCTGGACGGGTTCAAGGAGGTGAACGACCGGTACGGCCACGGGGCCGGCGACATGTTGTTGCAGGAGGTGGCGCGCCGGCTGCCGCGGGCGCTGCGTCCCCAGCACCGGCTGGGTCGGCTGGGGGGGGACGAGTTTCTGGCGGTGCTGCCGGGCATGGGTGAGGCGGAGGCGCGGGCGGCGGCGGAGGCGATGCGGAGCGCGCTCTCCTCTCCTCCGTGCGAAGTCAGGGAGGGGGTATCGGTGCAGATCGCCGGGGCCTTCGGGGCGGCGGAGATGGAGGAGGGAGAGGTTGACCGCGTCCTGGCGCAGGCGGACCGCGCATTGTACCTGGCGAAGCGCGAGGGAGGAAACCGGGTGGCGGCCGTCTCCGAGCTGGTGGGTGAGGCGGAGCTCGCCGCCACCTGACGCTCCCGCTTCGAGGCGGCCCCCATGCCCCTGTGCCGGAACCGCGGCAGGAGGGAGGGGCGCGCGAGTCCAATAATCCTCTCTGCATGCCCGGCGAACCCGCGCCTGCGCGGGGGGCCGGCAGGCGAAGTTCTCTGGGAGATGATGAACATGGCAGAGCAGGATTTCGGACTTATCGGCCTGGCGGTGATGGGCCAGAATCTCGTCCTCAATATCGAAAGCAGGGGCTTTTCGGTGGCCGTTTACAACCGCACCGCCGCCCGCACCGAGAAGTTCATGGCCGAGCGGGCCCGGGGCAAGAACATCGTGGCGGCCTATTCCATCCCGGATTTCGCGGCCGCGCTGAGCCGTCCCCGCAAGGTGATGTTGATGGTGAAGGCGGGGCAGCCGGTGGATGACTTCATCGAGCAGTTGCTCCCTCATCTGGAGCGGGGAGACCTGATCATCGACGGGGGCAACTCCAACTTCCACGACACCATCCGGCGGAGCAAGTATCTGGCCGAAAAGGGGATCCTGTTCATCGGCACCGGCGTCTCCGGCGGGGAGGAGGGGGCGCTGAAGGGCCCCTCCATCATGCCCGGCGGGCAGCCGGAGGCCTATGCCCTGGTGGAGCCCATCTTCAAAAAGATCGCGGCCCAGGTTGACGGGGAGCCGTGCTGCACCTACATCGGTCCGGACGGAGCCGGGCACCACGTGAAGATGGTGCACAACGGAATCGAGTACGGGGACATGCAGCTCATCTGTGAGGCCTACTTCATCATGAAGGAGGCGCTGGGGATGAGCGCCCGGGAGCTGCACCAGGTCTTCGCGGAATGGAACGAGGGGGAACTGAACTCCTACCTGATCGAGATCACCCGCGACATCTTCGCGCGGGTGGACGAGGAGACCGGGAAACCGCTGGTGGAGGTCATCATGGACCGGGCCGGGCAGAAGGGCACCGGCAAGTGGGCCTCGCAGAACGCGCTGGACCTGGGGGTGGCCGCCCCCACCATCGCCGAGGCGGTGTTCGCCCGCTGCATGTCCGCCATCAAGGAGGAGCGGGTCGCCGCCTCCAAGGAGCTGCACGGCCCCGACCCCAAGTACACCGGCGACCGCAAGGCCTTCGTCGAGGCCATCCGCCAGGCGCTGTACGCATCGAAAGTCTGCTCCTACGCGCAGGGTTTCGCGCTGATGAAGGAGGCGGGCAAGGAATACGGATGGGAGTTGAATTTCGGCGAGATCGCCAAGATCTGGCGGGGCGGGTGCATCATCCGCGCCCAGTTCCTCCACCACATCACGGAGGCCTATGAGCGGAATCCAGGGCTGGCGAATCTCATGCTCGATCCCTTCTTCAAGGAGGTCCTGGAGAAATCCCAGGAGCCGTGGCGGCAGGTGGTTTCCACCGCCAGCACGCTCGGGCTGCCGGTGCCCGCCTTCAGCTCCGCCCTGGGCTACTTCGACTCCTACCGCCGGGAGCGGCTTCCCGCCAACCTGCTGCAGGCCCAGCGGGACTATTTCGGCGCGCACACCTATCAGCGGGTGGACAAGGAGGGGACGTTCCATACGGAGTGGACGGAGTAGGGTCGGAAACGGGCGGGCCTGCCGCAAACTGACGAGGTGACAGAGTGGGAATCGCAGAGACGACGGGACTAGGGCACGAGCACAGGCTGATGACGGAGGAGGAGGTCAGGCGCACGGTGTTGCGCGGGCTGCAGGAGATCTACGCGGCCGGGCGGAGGATCCTGGTGATCATCCCGGACCACACGCGCACTGTGCCCCTGGGGCCGATCTTCAGGATCGTCTACGAGGAACTGGCCGATAAGGCGGCGGCCCTGGACTTCCTGGTGGCGCTGGGCACTCATCCCCCCCTGTCGGAGGAGGCGATCTACCGGCGGGTGGGGATCAGCGCGGAGGAGCACCAGAGGATCTTTCCCAAGGTGCGCTTCTTCAACCACCTCTGGAACGATCCGAGCGAGCTGGCGGAGGTGGGGACCCTCACCGGGGACGAGGTGAAGGAGATCACGAACGGCCTGTTCGAGATGGAGGTCACCGTCACCGCGAACAAGATGTTGCTGGACTACGATGTCCTGCTCATCGTGGGCCCGGTGTTTCCGCACGAGGTGGTGGGATTCTCCGGCGGCAACAAGTACCTCTTTCCGGGGGTGGCGGGGCCGGAGATCATCCACTTCTTTCACTGGCTGGGGGCGGTGATCACGAACCCGGTGATCATCGGCAACAAGTGGACTCCCGTGCGGATGGTGGTGGACCGGGCGGCGGGGATGCTGAAGATGGAGAAGCGCTGCCTGGCCCTGGTGGTCAAGGATGAGGGGCTGGCGGGGATCTACTTCGGCGCCCCGGAGCGGGCCTGGTCGCAGGCCGCGGACCTCTCCCGCAAACTGCACATCGTGTACAAGGAGAAGCCCTATCACACCGTGCTCTCCCGCGCGCCGGAGATGTACGACGACATCTGGACCGCCGGGAAGTGCATGTACAAGTTGGAGCCGGTGGTGGCGGATGGCGGCACGCTGATCATCTACGCGCCCCATATCACGGAGGTGTCGGCCACCCATGGGCGGGTGATCGAGGAGGTGGGCTATCACACCCGCGACTATTTCCTGAAGCAGTGGGATAAGTTCAAGGACTACCCGTGGGGGGTGCTGGCGCACTGCACCCATGTCAAGGGGATTGGAAGCTACGAGGATGGGGTGGAGAAGCCGCGCGTGAACGTGGTGCTGGCCACCCGCATCCCGCCGGAGGTGTGCGAGAAGATCAACCTCGGGTACATGGATCCCCGCACCATTCGGCCGGAGGAATACGCGAACCGAGAGGAGGAGGGGGTGCTCTACGTGCCCAAGGCCGGGGAGACGCTCTACCGGCTCAAGCGCGCGCCGAAGGAGCTGGGAGGGAATGCGTAGCCGGCCCATCGTAGGCTGTGTGGCGCCTATTGACGTGAGGGGTGGCGAAGTTCCGCGGCCGTGGTCGTGCAGTGTCCAGTGCCCACGGTGCGGGTGAGGGAGGAGGGGTGGCGGGTGAGGAGTGGTGGTTATCACGTGAGGGGTGGCGAAGTTCCGCGGCCGTGATCGTGCAGTGTCCAGTGCCCACGGTGCGGGTGAGGGAGGAGGGGTAGCGGATG
>WFSF01000233.1 GCA_015486155.1 Armatimonadota bacterium | reverse complement strand
GCTTCAGCGCGCGGGCCGGGAGGCCTGGGGTTGGGAAATCCTCACTTCGGGGAGAGACCGCCCGGAGGGGAATATCCAGGGAATCGTGTTCACGCTGGCCGGGGACCGCGGCTCCCGGCTCCTGCTGGAGGTGGAGGGCGAGCGGGTGGAGTTCACCCTCGGGGAGGCGCTGGAGCGGTCCCGCGTGATTCCCCTTCTCGACGAGGCCCGCGCCGCCATTCTCGACCAGTTCGGGATCGTCGCCGATGAGATGGACAACCCCGATTCCCCCTACCACAACGCGCGCAAGGTGAAAATCCACCGGGCGGTGCCGGAGGCGGGATATACGGTGCGGACCGCGTTCCGAGACGACCCGCCCCCAGGCCGCAGCTGGTACTACCTGCGCATCTCGCAGACCAATGGGCAGATGGCGTGGACCTCTCCCATCTGGGTGGAGCGCTAGCCTTCCTCTCCCCGCCAGTGCTCCGCGGCCCGGCGGGCCAGCTCCAGGTCCTCCAGCTTGTCCACGTCGAAGCCCAGTTCCGCGTGGGTGCTGATCACCGCGGCCACCCGCCCGCCGATGATCTGCGAGGCGCGCGCCTCCAGCCGCGCGATGGTGAGCCTCCCGGTCAGCAGGCCCAGCAGAAACGGCAGCCCGAACAGCCCGGCCAGCTTCAGCGGGTTCTTCCTGGAGGCGTACAAGCGGCGGATGAGATCCTCGCTCCGCACCAGGAAGTCCCGCGTCGCCAGCACCGCGTTGCCGCCCGTGAACGTGCCCTCCCGGAGCCGCACATAGGTCCGGCGGCCGCCCGGAAAGGTCCGCTCGGAGGAGTCCTTCGGGATGATGGGATAGCAGACCTCCGCCCTCGCCTCCAGGGAGCGGCGGGCGAAATCCTCCACCGCCTTCGCGGTGATGAGGGGCAGGTCTCCCGTGATCAGCAGCAAGTGCTCCGCGGCCGGGGGCGCCGCCCGCAGCCCCTGGGCGATGCTCTCCACCAGGCCCTCCCCGGCGGGCGCGCGGGCGTCCACCGCCTCCTCCGGCGCGGCCTCCTGCACCGGCTCCGGGCCCACCAGCACGACCTCGCCTACGCTGACCGCCCCCCGCGCCGCGGCCAGCGCCGAGAGCAAAATTGGCCTCCCCTGCACCTCAAGCAAGGGCCGATGGGCCACCCCAGTGCGCGCCGCGAGCTCTCCCCGGTCCACCCCACCGGCCAGCACGACGGCGGCGATCACGATGTCTTCTCCTCCATTGCCGAGATCACCATGCTCTCTTCCGGGGACAGCGTCCTCACCACCTGCACCCAGTCCCACTCGCTCCTCAGTCTTTCGGCCGCGCTCCGTGCCTGCGGCAGGTCCCGCGCGATCCCGAACGCGGCCGAGCCGCTCCCCGAGACGCTCGCACCGAGGCACCCCGCGGACAACAGCGCCTCCTTCGCCCTCCGCGCCGCCCGCAGCCCGGGCAGATCGAGCCCGGCCTCCTCGAAATCGTTGCCCAGGGCCTCGGCCACCGCGCCCGGCTCCCCGGTCTCCAGCGCGGCCAGCATCCGCTGCACCGGCCGCGTGACCCTGCCTCCCCCCGCCGACGCGGGCGGCCTGCCCAGGGCCGCGTAGGCCTGCGCGGTGGACACGGGCTCCCCGGGGGCCACCACCACCAGCCACAGGGAGACCGGGGACAAGGCCCTCAATCTCTCCCCCCGGCCCCGCGCCAGACAGCACCCCCCGCGCAGGAAGAACGGCACGTCCGCGCCGACGCGCGCCGCCAGCGCCTCCAGCCGGCGCGGCGCAAGATCGGTCTCCCACAGCCGGGCCAACCCGGCCAGCGTCGCCGCGGCGTCGCTGCTCCCTCCCCCCAGGCCGGCCCCGGCGGGGATCGCCTTCTGGAGCTCGATCTCCACCCCCTCCGCGGGGCCCGCCGCCTCCGCCATCAAGCCCGCCGCGCGCAGGCAGGTGTTGCTCTCGTCCTCCGGCGCCTCTCCCCTCACGCGCAGGCGCAGCGCGCCCTTCGGCGCGGGGCGCAGCGCCAGGCAGTCCCACAGGCTGACGGCGTGCATCACCGTCTGCACCTCGTGGTAGCCGTCCGGCCGCCTCCCCAGCACGCGCAGACACAGATTCACCTTGGCGCAGGTGCGAATCAGCAGACCGCTCACCTCCCGCTCCCCCCTGTCATCAGGGCCCTCGCCAGCCGGAGAAAATCCTCCGCCGCCAGCGCCTCCGCGCGCAGGTCCGGCCGCACCCCGCATTCGTCCAGCAGCGCGCGCGCCGCCTCCCTCGTCAGCCCCAACCCGCCCTCCTGGGCCAGCGCGTTCACCACCAACTTCCTGCGGGTGCTGAAGGCGGCCTTCACCAACCGGCTCAACATCGCCTCCTCCGCGCGCGACGCCGGGGAGGGGTGGCGCACCGTCAGCGAGAGCACGGCCGAGTCCACCTTGGGGCGCGGCCAGAAACAGTTCCGCGACACGCGGGCCACCAGCCGGGCCTGGGTCAGCGTTTCCACGAGCACGGTGAGCCATCCTCGTTCCCGCCTCCCCGGCGGCGCGGTCAGTCTTTCCGCCACCTCCGCCTGCACCATGATCACCATCCGCGCGATCCTTCCCCGCGCCTCCAGCAGCCGCGCGATCGCGGGGCCGGTGATGGAGTAGGGGAGGTTGGCCACCACTTTCCAACGCGGCCCCGGCTCCTCGGCGAGGATCTCCTCCAGCGGGACCGCGAGCACATCCGCGCGGATCACCTCCACTGCCTCCCCCACCGTCTCCCGCAGCACCTCCACCAGCACTGAATCGATCTC
>WFSF01000232.1 GCA_015486155.1 Armatimonadota bacterium | reverse complement strand
GGGGGGGAGGAGGAGGGGGCTTCGGCCGCGGGCTGAGGATTCCAGGCGCTCGAGGCGTCAGCCGCGGGCGCGGCGAAGTTGTTATGCCGGCTTCGGTATGCGTCCGACCCCGGCCCCGCAAGCGCGAGAGCGGCCAGACCGAAACTGGTGATGGCTACCCAGACTGCAATTCGCACCCGCCCATTCCTCATGCCAAACTCTCCCTCCGCTGAACATCCGCCCCGCAGAGAGGGGCAAACCGATGGCGAGAGACCTGCAGGGATGCCCAGGCCAAAAAGAAGAGCCAAGGATTACTCATCCTTGGCTCTGGCTGGATCTCGGGCTCTACGGCTCTAGAGCACGCTCAGACGCCGGTCAGCGGTATGTGATTTTCAGGTCGCTTCCAGTGATTACTATGTCTCGTCTGCAGAGCTTACAGCGTAGGATCAAACTATCACCACTTCTGTAGGCCCACCACTTACCGCACAGACATCGGACCTTCTTCAGGTCTTCATTGTCAGCTGTCTTTCGCGCCGCCCTTGCCGTAGGCTCCTTCAGCGGTGCTACAGACATGTCAGACCATCCCTATTGGTCTATCGCCACAAGGGTTGTTCCATATTCATCCGTCAATCCAACACTGGCATTTCGCGGGTCGCAATCGCCGCCTCTAGAGCCTCATGGAGCCCGTCGCGGAGCAGCCATTTCCTCATCGATAGAATAGAACGGCGGGCCCCCATGTTCCGGGGGCCCGCCGCATGTCTTCGAAAGTCCGAGGCGCTGACTCGCTGCAGCGCGAGCGTCCTCTACTTCAACGTCAGGGTCACCTTCACCAGGTCACAGGAGACATTATAGGTGGTGCTGTTCTGTGGGCAGGTGCACAGCAGCAGCCCCATGGTTCCGTTGGAGTCCAGGTACGTCGAGACGTCCGTGGTCTCCCAGGTGAAGGTGGTGTCCGTGGTGGGCATCAGCTCATCGTCCTTGATCACGTCCCAGTTGTAGTTGCCCTTCCACACCTGGATGAGGTAGGTGGGCGTATCGGGCTGGTCTCCCTTGTACTGCCATTCATAGGTGATCTTGGTGATGTCGTCCGGGGTGTAGCTGGTGTTCCAGAAGTACTTGATGGAAGCGCCCTGGGAAACGTCGTCTGGCTTGAACTTCATGTACACCTGGTTATCGCTTTGGACATCGCTCAGGCTGCCCGACACCAGGGAGGTGTTCCCAAAGGTGTCCCACTGGTCCGGGTAGACGGTGGCGGTGCCGCCGCCGCCTCCGCTGGTGACTGAGATGTAATTGTTCTTGGTGGCGGTATCGGAGCCGGCGGAGTTGGTCGCGGTGAGGCTGACCGTATAGTCGCCCGCGCTGGTGTAGTCGTGCGACGGGTTCTGCGCGGTCGAGGTGCCGCCGTCACCGAAGTCCCAGCTCCAGGAAGTCGGGCTGTTGGTGCTCTGATCGGTGAAGTTCACCGTCAGCGGAGCGGTCCCGCTCGTAGGCGAGCCTACAAAATCCGCGACCGGCGGCTGCACTCCGCTGCTCACCGAGATGTAGTTGTTCTTGGTGGCGGTATCAGATCCGCCGGAGTTGGTGGCGGTGAGGCTGACCGTGTAATCGCCCGCGCTGGTGTACTCATGCGACGGATTCTGCGCGGTCGAGCTGCCGCCGTCACCGAAGTCCCAACTCCAGGAGGTTGGTGAGTTGCTGGAGGCATCGGTGAAGTTCACCGTGAGCGGCGCCGTGCCACTGGTCGGATTCCCAGAGAAATCAGCGACCGGGGGTTGCGGCCCGCCGCCCGTCAGCTCCAGCCTCCATCGCATCACGTCCGTCGAGATGTCATAGTTGCTGCTGCCGCTGGGGCAGGCGCAGTGCATGAAGCTGAGGGTTCCGTCGGAGCCCATGTACGTCGAGACCGCCGTGGTCTCCCAGCTCCACGATTGGTCGTCCGTCGTGATCGTCCAGTCCGCCTGGTTCTGCCAGGTTCCGTCGGCCTTCTTCGTCTGAAGATAACAGATGCTGGGGGTGTCGCTTCGGCTCGACTTGCTCTGGAACTCCACAGTGATCTTGCTGACATCGGAGGGCGTGTAATCCGTGTCCACCGTGTAGATCATGGAGTACTTCTGATCCGCGGTGCTGCACCGCGTCACCAGATAGGTATCGTCATCACTGTGGGTGTCCGACAGGCTGCCGGATACGATCGTGACGTCGTTCCAGGTCTCCCAGGTCTCGGGATAGACGACGACCTCGTTGTGCACCGAGATGTAATCCGGCTTCGTCTCCGTGTCCGAGCCGTAGGCGTTGGTCGCGGTCAGGCTCACCGTATACGTCCCGACCGCATCGTAGGTGTGCGTGGGATTCTGCTCGGTCGAGGTTCCGCCGTCCCCGAAGGTCCAATCCCAGGAGGTGGGATTGAAAATGGATTGGTCGGTGAAGTTCACGGTAAGCGGCGGGGTGCCCGAAACCGGGGAGGCCGAGAAGCCAGCCGACGGAGGCTGATTCTCGTTGCCGAGAATCAGGTTGGCCAGGTCCCGCCGCGCGTCCTCATAGACGTAATCCTGGTTGGACCAGTCCGGCGGCGTCACCGCGTCCTCCATCACATGGGGCAGAACATTGGCCAAGATGCTCTGGACCTCGGCGCCCTTGCCGGCCTGCTCGGCCAGCCACATGTACTCGTAGTCCTGGATGCCCCTCCGGTAGGCCTTCATGCGGATGGAGCTGATGGGGCCGGGGTAACCCCGGTCCTGGTCCGGGAACACCTTGTCCTCGCCGGGATAGAAGAGGGTTCCGTCGCCATTGCCCTGGCTCGACTCGCCCCACTGATCCTGGAAGGTGATGGGCTCCACCCAGACATTCTTGGGGCTTGGGAGAATATCAACCGAGTTTGATCTCCAGTAAGCGCTCTCCCAGGTGAACCACACGTTGTCCAGGCCGGCGCGATAGACCACCCACGGCTTGATGCGTCGGTCGGTGCTCCAGGTGTCTATAGTGTCGGCCCCGTTGCGTGGGCGGTAGGACGAATAGACCCACACCTTCTCGCCCCGCGCCCTAGCCTGGTCCGCATCCTCGGTCACATACTTCTCCGAGCCCATACACCAGATATCCACCGCCCCGATGAGCCCATCCTCGATCTGCTCAGTCACGAACACCGGTAGGCGGTGCCCCGGGCCCGGGTTGTTGTGGATCCAGCCCGCCTTGGTTTGGATCTCGTCGTAGACATCCGGCCCTGGCTCGTCGTAGAGGTACAGGAAGTAGGTGACGTCCGGCGCATTCGAATCAAACCAGTTCACCCACGCGTCGGACTCGGTCTCGAAGTAGGATTGGTTCTCACTCCACCAGGTGCCATAGGTGCCGATGGAGAAAATCTTGTTCCCAACCCCCTCTCCGGGACCCTCATAGCCATTCGCCGGGGTGTAGGCCGATCCGTCCAGGGTGGCCTTCATACCCTCGTCGTCCAACTGGTTCCGGTCGAAGCAGTTGATCAGGTCTATCCGATGGCGGTGCGCCATCCGATAGTAGTTCAACAGCATCTGGTAGTGCTCGGGGCTGCACGGGGTCAGGCCGTGCCTGTTGGCGATGTTGTCCGACTCCATGAACACCATGGCATGATAGTGATTCTCATCCGGGAGGGTGAAATTCATCACCTCCAGGCTGAGAGGAATCGAGGCCACAGTGTTCCCGTTCTCGGTGACAGTAATCGTGCCGGTGTACGTGCCCGCGGGCAGGTCCTTGTCCACGTAGATGTCCACCCACACGCCCTGGTTCTGGTTGGCGGAGATGTCGAAGGGCGCACCCCCTCGGCCCTGCGTCGCGGAAAACGGCACCAGCGCATCCGGAATCCACCCGGTGTGGAAGCCGCTCTTGGCAGGGGCCGCGTCCGCGGACCAGTTGAAGTAGCCCTCGCTGTCATTCCCCGATAGGTCATCCACGTTCAGGTAGTGCTCGGTGAACAGTTCCACCCCGACACCCACATAGTCGTTGGGTGAAGGGAGCGGGTGGCTTCCCCGGATGGAGTGGCCACCGTTGGTCAAGTCGGAGACGTGCACGTCCACCGTGCTCGCCCCCGATCCGTCCGCCTCCAAAATCAACTGGAAGGCCACGATCTCGTTCTTGGCCGAGAACAGCGAGACGCTGCTCCCGTCCCACACCGCATTGTCCTGGCCGGTCTCCATTGGGTTGTCAGTGTCACCGCGGAAGATCTTCTCGCAGTCGCTGACCGCCCATACGGAGCTGAGGCCTGCCTGGGCCTGTTGCGCGCCGAGTGCGAACACGAACACCAGCGCGAACAGCCCCGCCATCACTGCGCCCATCGTGCGGCTGTGCCTCATGTATCCCTCCTACAGGCATGTTCTGCGTACACACAGACGTTCCAGACCCTTGCGGGCCTTTCGACGCGCCTGCTAGCACTGCTTACAGTGTAAGAAGGGATGAGGAGGCAAACAGTTGATATTGTGACCGCATTTGGGTAATATCTGTCAGGATGAGTGGCCTTGGAGGGACGAGAGATGAAGCCGCTGGCAGCGCACGTAGTCGAATTGCCGCAGCCGGAAGACCCCTTCTGCCTGACCGTCGGCCAGCAGCATCAGGAGATCACCCCCTGGATCGAGATGCACCCCGGCTGCGAGATCGTCCTCCTGCTCTCCGGCGCGCAGGAGCGCTACTGCGAACAGCACTGGATGCGCATCGAGCCCGGCAACGTCTCCCTGATCGGATGTTGGGAGAGCCACAGTTGGCGGATGCTGGTGCCTGAAACCACCGCCCTGGTCGCCTATTTCTCGCCGGAGTTCCTGGGGGACCTGCACTTCGACAACATCCACTGGTTGAGCCTCTTCGCTCCTCACCCGAAGGATCGGCCCTGCGGCTCCAGCGACAAAGCGCGAAGGCGTCTCCTCAATATCGCCTCCCTCATCCAGGACTCCGTGCCCGGCCGGGTTTCCGACTTCGAATCCGCCAGCATCACCGCCTGGGGACACGGCGGGCCGAGGGGAGCGTTCACCACCTGGATCCTCGGCGCGACGCCGGAGGACAGACCCCCGGCGTGGGAGACCGCGGTGAGAGTCTGGCTCACTGAAATACTGCTGATTCTCTACCAGGACTGGGGCGCGCAGCAGGACTACTTGGACCGCTATCACGCTCACAGCGGGGACCTGGTTCGCATCATGCCGGCCCTCGAGCTCGGCGCCGGGGGGGACGGGGAACTCGTGCGGGTGAGCCTGAAAGAGGCGGCGGATGCTTGCGGGTTCAGCGTCAGCCAGTTCCGCTCCATCTTCCGTCGCACCATGGGAGTATCGTTCGGCAGGTTCGAGCTGGCCAGACGCCTGGGGCAGGCCGCCAGGCTGCTGGTGACCACCGATGACAGCGTCGAATCCATCGCGGATCGTTGCGGCTTCACCGATCGCAGCCACCTCCTCCGCATGTTCCGCCAACGCTACGGCAAGACGCCCGCGGCGTTTCGCGGCGAGGCGCGGGAGTCCAGCGAACAGGCCTTCAAACTCGTGCTGGAAAGCGCGGAGGTGGGGGGATTAGGTCCGGGGTGAACTTGGCGCGGATGTTCCCATTGCCGGAGGGCGGAACGAGAACGGCGGACCCCCACGTTCCGGGGGCCCGCCGCTTTTTCGCTATCAGACTATGTCTGCCCGCTTACTGCAGGGGAACGTGGCCGAACAGAGTGAGGATCGCGCTGTTGCTGTCCGTGAACAGGCCGACCGCGTAGTTGTCCGCGATACCCTGATAGATACCGCCGGCCCATCCTTCCTGGCCCTCAAAGTAGGCGCTGGCTCCCACCATCGCCGGCACGAAGCCGACCGGAATCTTGCGGTGGTAGATCTGGATGATGGTGGGCCGGTTCTTCGGGGAGGTCCGGGTCTTGTCGTCGCTGATCATGATCCCGTACACGTGAGCATTCAAGTCCCCGTAGCCGGCGTTCTCGCCGTACAGGGTCAGCCACTTGTTGACGCCGACGGAGATGTCTCCGCTGATTCCCGTATCGTCGAGAACGTTCAGATAATTGACGCCCACGGTCACCGGTTTCTCATTCCCGGCTCCGGTGAGAAGCACCTGGACACGTCCCGCCTCCATGTTTTCTTCGGGAGGCGCCGGCGCTCCCCCAAACGTGAACCTGGTGACTCCCGTGAGAGGGGTATAGGCGATGTTCCCCGCGATCGCGTGGAGCTGCACGCGTCCGTAGGTGAATTTCGCTTCACCCCCGGAGATACCAGGAGAGACCAGCAGCTGGGCCGGCCCGAAAGGCACATACTTCCGCCCGGCCGCCAGATAAATCGTCCCCTTTGTGTAATCCACATACGCGTCACCCACGAAGTTGCGATTATAGGTGCTGCGGGTGACCCACCAGCCCCCGAACTTCAGGCCGATTTCCGGTGTGATGGGGCCTGAGAGCAGGCCGCTGAACTGCACACCCCCACCGTGCTCGCTGGATGCGCCTGCGGTGAAATCGAACGCGGTGGGCCACTGAATCTGCGTTGCGCCCGCCGCGCCCACCAGCACCGCCAGCACCGCGAATGTTGCCGCGCACAGCAACACGCTTCGCCGAAGCGATCTCATGGCATTTGCCTCCCTCGGATATAGAGTGAGCCCAGGTCGATCACGGCCTTCTTGCAGGCTCCATGAACGCCCTCGACACGAATCCGGTTCGCGCTATTATACCACGGCTTGGCCTCTCTGACCCATTCCAAGGGGCCGGCCGCTGACAATCCAAGCTTCCGGTCATGCCTCTCCGCCGCTCATCCCCTACCCCTGGAGGAGAGCGGCCCTGCTCGGCGAACCTTATCCTTCAGCCCGGGGAGGACGGTCGAAATCTCTTCGGGCGTTCACATGTGAGGTGCAAAACGTGGATCAACAGCAACTCCGCGAATTGGCGGCTGCGCTGGTGAAAATACCCAGCGAGAACCCGTTGGATGGTCCGGTCGGTGAGACCAAGGGGGAGCGGCGGCTCGCCGAGTTCGTCGCCTCCACCCTGCGGGAGGCCGGCATTTCCTGCGAGCTCCAGGAATCCGTTCCCGGCCGGCCGAACGTGCTGGCGCGCGTTCCCGGCGAGAGCGAGGAGACGGTCTGGTTCGACGCTCACCTAGACACCGTCTCCGCGGAGGGCATGGAGTTCGAACCCTACCAGGCGCGCATCGAGGGCGACCTGCTTCAGGGGCGGGGGGCGGCCGACGACAAGGGCAGCATCGCGGCGATGATGGCCGCCTTGATCCGACTGGCGCGCTCCGGGAGCAAGCCCCCGGCCACCGTGCTCTTCACCGCCACCGCGGACGAAGAGTACAAGATGAGGGGCATGCAAGGGCTGCTCGACTCCGGGGTCACCGCCCGCGCCGCGGTGATAGGCGAGCCCACCGGCCTCGAGGTGGTGGCCGCGCACAAGGGCGTGGTGCGCTTCTCGGTCATCACCAGGGGCAAGGCCGCGCACGGCTCTGTGCCGGATGCCGGCGAGAACGCCATCTACAAGATGGCGAAGGTGGTGCAGGCGCTGGAGGCCTATGCGAAGAGGGGGGTGGGCATTTCCAGTCATCCGCTGCTGGGCCGCGGCACCCTCAACGTGGGTGTCATCCGGGGCGGAGAATACGTGAACGTGGTGCCGGATAGCTGCGTGGTCGAGATAGACCGCCGCATTCTTCCGGGCGAAGAACCGCGGAAAGCGGTGAGCGAACTGCGCTCATACCTCGCCAACGCGGTGGAGGACGTGGACGCCGAGGTCACCTCCCCGACCCTGACGGTTCCCGGCATGGACCTGCCCGGGGACCATCCGCTGGCCGTCGCCGTGCTGGAGGCGGTCAAGCAGATAACCGGCAAGGCCGCGCTGGGGACCATGAGCGGAGCCACTCACGCAGGGCCGCTCAATCGGGCCGGCATCCCCGCCGTCGTCTTCGGCCCAGGCGCCATGGGCCAGGCCCACACCGCCACCGAGGCCCTCGACCTCAACCAACTCGCCCAGGCCGCGGACATCTACGAACTCCTCATGCGCAACGGCGCCACCCCGTAGCCTCTTGTAGGGCGCGTATATCTCCGAACGCAGTGAGGAGTATGCGCGCCGGCCGTTCTGCTTGTCCTGCGTAGTCCGCCATAGGCGGACGAAGCAGGATAGGGCGGGTATATCTCCGCCGGAGGCGCGCTCCCTGCATGTGTGCCCGCAATGCGTCCGCGCTTGACGCGCGGCCTCCCCTCCTGCTACACTCCTCGCTGACAACTGAACAACATGCGTTGGACGGATTCGATGTTGGGAACCCGGTGAAAATCCGGGGTGGTCGCCTCCGGTGGAGGTGATCACCGCAGGCCCTGAAGAATGGGCCTGTTGGCTGCCCCGCAACTGTAACCGCGGACGAAACCTGCAACGTGTCACTGTCCCCCCGGGGATGGGAAGGCGCAGGGAGTAGGATGATGCGGAAGCCAGGAGACCGATCCGCCCGACGGACATCACGCCACTTCGCGGGAAGAGGGCGCGTGCGGGCTGTTCCTGACAGCCGAGCACCCCGGCCGCCGACCTGGCGGGCGGGTTCTTCGTTTCGGAGAAAGGGCCGCCCGGCGGACGTCCCTCCCACCGCGAAAGTCCTCGAGGGAGGGACAGAACAGATGTATCGCAGCGTCAACAGTCGCACCCGCCGCACCATCCGCGCCCGCCGCGCCCGCGGCCCAATCGCAGCCGGCCGTTCCAGGCCTCTTGGCTTCACCCTGATCGAGCTGCTGGTGGTGATCGCCATCATCGGCGTGCTCGCAGGCATGTTGTTCCCGGTCTTTGCGAAGGCGAGGGAGATGGCGCGCAAGGCAACCTGTCTCAGCAATGTCCACCAGATCGCGCTGGCGATGATGATGTACGCCGACGACTACGACGGCGGCTACGTGCCCGCCCAGAGCCCCGACAACCTGATGCGGTGGCATGGCGGAAGGACCAGCCTGGACGAACCCTTCGACCCCAAATTGGGCCCTCTATGGTCCTATCTCGGAAACAAAGATATCAAGCAGTGCCCCTCGTTTTCGCCGGACTCGGTGGGAGGTTTCGAGCAGGGCACCGGCGGCTACGGCTACAACGCGCAGTACGTGGGTGGATCGCCCCTGCCGTGGCCGGCGATGTGCGTGCCCGCGAAGGAAACCCAGATCGCCGATCCCAGCAACACCGTGATGCTCACCGACACCGCCTTCCTGGACTGCGAGGGCAACCTGTTCGAGTACTCCTTCTGCGAGGCGCCCTACTATGAACTGTGGCACTCCCCCGCGGATCCCTCCACTCACTTCCGCCACAACGGCATGGCCGTGGTCGCCTTCTGCGATGCCCACGTGCGGGCGATGCCCATGGCCTACACGCACAGCAGCGGATGGTGTCCCTACGGGGAGGGGATGACCCCGCACACCGCGGATGACTACCGGAAGGCTCATCTGGGCTTCCTGGGTCAGGACAATTCGCTCTATGATCGGCGCTAGCGCAAACCCGCGCGGGCTTCGGCCGCTCTGGCTGTTGGGCCTGCTCATCTTCGCCGTCGGCTGCGGGGGGCACTCCGCCCCCCGCAGCCAGGACCGCGGCCGCGCCCCTGCAGGAAGCGGATTCCCCGTCACCCTGACGGACGCCCAAGGGATCGCCGTCACCGTGCCCCGCAGGCCGGAGCGCATCCTCTCCAGCTCCCCGGTGGTGACCGAGATCCTGTTCGCGGTGGGCGCGGGCGACCGGGTGGTGGCGGTCAGCGACCAGTGCAACTATCCGCCCGAGGTGAAGAAACTGCCCCGCATCGGCGGATTCTTCTCCCCCAGCATCGAGCGCGCGCTGGCCGCGAAGCCCGACCTGGTGGTGGCCTCGCGGGGCAATCCGCCGGATTTCCTGGCCTCCATGCGGGCCTACGGCTGCCCGGTTTTCGCCATCGACCCCAAAACCCTCGACGACATTTACGACGTCATCCTCCAGGTCAGCCGGCTGGTGGGGGAGGAGGAGAACGGCAAGCGCCTGGTGGAGAACATGAAGGCGAGGCTGGCCGCGGTCGCGGCGAAACTCAGTGATGTGCCCGAATCCCGACGCCCCACCGCTTTCATCTTCCTCCAGGTGGACCCCATCTGGACCGCGGGCGCGGGCACCTTCCAGGACGACGTCATCCGCGCCGCCGGCGCGCGCAACGCCGCCGGCCGCCTCCACGGCTTCACCTCCTTCGGGGGGGAGTCGCTCATGGCCGCCGATCCGGATTACCTCATCCTCTCCACCATGGAGGGAGACCCGGACCGGATGAAGCGCGAGGTGCTCGCCAACCCCGTCTACCGGGAACTCTCCGCGGTCAAGGCCGGCCGCATCATCGTCCTCGACGGCGACGAGATCATGCGGGCCGGCCCGCGGGTGGTGGACGCGGTGGAACAGTTGGCGCGGGCGCTCTACCCCGATCGCTTCACACAATCGGCCCACACCTCTCAGTAAGACCTGCGCCCCGACACAGGACGCTCGGCGGCGACCGAGAATACCATCACCTGCGCCCGGGGAACACATGACATCGGGAGAACGTCCGGTCGGGCACACGCAATGAATACCGAGATCGCATGCATCGCCGACTCCCACCTGCCGGCCGGGGCTTCGCTCCAAGAGGAACACCTGGCCGCCGCGGTGGAGCGCATCAACCGCCGGCCTCCGGGCCTGGTGATCGTGCTCGGGGATGTCACCGCGGACGGCTCCCGCGCGGCCTACCGGAGGGCGCGGAAGGTCCTGGCCGGACTGGCCGCTCCCTGTTTTTTCGTGCGCGGGAACAACGAGAACCGCCGCGCCGGTGACCGGAGATTCATGGAGTCGCTGGGGCCCCGCCGCCGCGCCTTTCGCCATGGCGCATGGTTCATCGCGCTGATGGACACCTCCGACGTGACCGCCATGGGCCCGGAGCTCGCGTGGCTCCGCCGCGCGCTCGCCGGGCGGCCGCCGGGCATGCCCACCGTCGTCTTCGCCCACCATTACCTGGAGGCGCTCCCCGCGGCCGACCGTGCGCGGCTCCTCTCCGTGCTGGACCAGTTCCAGGTCCGGCATTTCGTGGCCGCGCACCAGCACATAGACCGCAGAGCCTCCTTCGGCCGCGTGAGACAGCGCGTGCTGGCCTGCCTCGATCCCGACAAGGGCCGCGCCTCCTTCCCGGGATACTATCGAGCCCGTCTCGGCGAGCGGGGATTGAGCCTGCGCTTCGTCCCCGTAGTCCCTCGCGGGAGCGGCCCGCTGGCCGCGCTGGAGGCCCGCCTGGGCGTCTGCCAGTATCCCGCCGACGGCGATCTTCTCCCATGGGTTGACCTGTGCGGCCGCCTGGGGCTGAAGTTTCTCCAGGTGCGGCTCCAGACCGCGGCGGGGCGACCGTCCAGGCGGAGCATAGCCTCCGCCCGCCGCATCGGCCTTCGGCTGATCGGCCACCTGCCCACCATGAGATATGCCGAGGACGGAGAATGGATCAATAGAGCCGAGGTGGACGCGGCCGTGACGTGGGTGAAGGAGCGCGATTGCGCACTCGCCATCCTGCACCCTCCGAAGCTTCCGGCCTCCGCGCTGCGCGCCACGCGAACCAGCGTTCGGGAGACCGCCCTCGGCCGGCGGGTGCTCGCCGCCTGCCGGCAGGTCGTGCGCTCCCTCGATGGAGTGCCGGTGGCCGTCGAGAACAACTCCTCGAAGAAGGCGTCCATGGTCTTCGGGTGTATGCCTGCGCACCTGCGTTGGCTGGCCCGCGGGCTGGCGTCAGCGGGCGAGGAGGTGGGCTTCTGCCTGGACATCGGGCACGCGCAGGCCAGCGTCCAGCGCGTCACCATCGCGCGCTGGTTCCAGTCCCTGCGGGGCCGGATGCGCGCGCTCCACCTCCACCTCGGCGACCCCGAGACCAGGGAAACTCACCGCGCCATCGCGACCCCCTTCTCCTGGTCCAACAACTGGTATGGCGTCAGCGCGTGGGCCGCCCGCGACCGCGCGGCCGCGCCCCTGCTGTTGGAGATGCGCACCATCGAGGACACCGCCGCCTCCGTCGAGACCCTGCGCGCGCTGTGGAGGGAGGCCGACCGGATGCGTGGAGGCTAAGCGCGGGTTTCCTCGCGAACAAGTGCTCGATATCCCTCCATCACCCTCCGCGTCAGCGGCCCCGGAGTGGGTGAGAAGTCATGCCCATCCACCGATGCCACCGGCAGAATCTCCGCCAGCGAGGAAGTGAGAAAACACTCGTCCGCGGTGTGGAGCTCGGACAGCGGCAGGTCGCGCTCCCGGGTTGGGATTCCCTCCTCGCGGGCGATTTCGAGCACGGCCCCGCGCGTGATGCCGGGCAGGAAACCGCGGGATAGGGGAGGAGTAACCAGCTCGCCCCCGATGGCCGCGAAGACATTGCGCATCGCCCCCTCCACCACACAGCGGTCCGGGTCCACCAGTATCGCCTCGTGCGCGCCCTTCTCCGCGGCCGCGCGCTGGGCGAGCAGTTTGTCCAGGAAGTTCAGCGATTTCAACCGCCTCAGGGGCGCGTCGCCCGCTTGGGCCGCGGGTACGGAGACCGCCGCACAGCCGGCCGTGTACCGCTCCGGCGGTGGAAGCGAGAGCGGCCGCACCAGCGCCACCAGGGTGGGGGAGGAGCCGGAGATTCCGGGCGTGAGCGTCAGCCGCACCGACGCGTCGGCCAGACCGGATGCCGCGAGCGCCTCCGCGACCGCGCGCGCCAGGCGCGCGCGGTCCGGCTCCGCGAAACCCAGCTTGGCCGCGCCCGCGCAGAGCCGGTCGAGGTGCTGCTGGAGGCGGAAGACGCGCCCCCCGTAGGCGCGCATGGTCTCGAACAACCCCTCGCCGTACATGAACCCGCGGTCGAGCGGGCTGATCGCCGCCTCCTCCGGCGGGAGCAGTTTTCCGTTCACCCAGGCTATTCCGGCCACGAGACCTCCTTCGCGCCCGCCTCGGCCGCCAGCGCGCGGGCGAGCGCCTGCGCCTTGTCAATGGTCTCCTGATACTCCCCCTCCGGGTCGGAGTCGGCCACGATCCCGCCTCCCACCTGGAAATGTGCGATGCCGTCCTTCACGATCACCGTGCGGATGACTATGTTGACATCCATGTCTCCGGAGAAGCAGAGATACCCGATCGCACCGGTGTACACCCCGCGTCGGGTGGGCTCCAACTCCTCGATGATCTCCATGGAGCGGACCTTCGGCGCGCCGGTGATGGAGCCGCCGGGGAAGGAGGCGCGCAGGCAGTCCAGCGCGGTGGTGCCCGGCCGCAGCCGTCCCCGCACCGTGGAGACGAGCTGGTAGACGGTGGCGTATTTCTCCAGCGCAAACAGCTCCGGCACATGCACGGACCCGAACTCGCACACCCGCCCGAGGTCGTTGCGCAGCAGGTCTGCGATCATCACGTTCTCCGCGCGGTCCTTCTCGCTGGCCAGCAGCTCGGCCGCGAGGCGCGCGTCCTCCTCCGGCGTCGCGCCGCGCGGCCGCGTCCCCTTCATGGGGCGAGTCTCCACCTCCCGGCCGCGCACCTGCAGAAACCGCTCCGGCGAACAGCACACCACGGCCGCGTCCGGGGTCTCGAAATAGGCCGCGAAGGGAGCCGGATTCTCGCGGCTGAGGCGGCGGTAGAGGTCATAGGGCGTGGTGGCGAGCGGGGCGGACAGCCGCTGGGAGAGATTTGCCTGATAGATATCCCCGGCCGCGATGTACTCCTTCACCCGGCTCACCGCTTCGAGGTAGTCCTTATGGGTGAAATTGGATACCACGGAAAGGCTAGTGAACGGGGCATGCTCCATACCGGGTATGCTCATGCTCGCCGGTCTTGTAGGGCGGGCGCGCCCATGCCCGCCGCAACCCTGGCCGACCCTCGCTCCCAAGCCGTTTGACGCCTCATTCACCAGCGCGGCCATCTCCTCCACCCGCGCCTCCGCCAACCTCTCCGCGGCCCGCGCCTCCTCCTCCGGCGCGCCGATGGCCGACACCCATGCCCTCTCTTCCACGTGGTCGATGGTCAGCGCCGCCCCGTAGAACCCCAGGTGGCAGTCGGCCACCGGCACGTCGTCCACGGTGTGCTCTGGGACGCGCTCCACGAATCGGCCCAGGTCATAGGCGAAGTAGCCCATCGCGCCCGCGATCAGCGGCGGCGCGCCCTCGGGGCGCTCCACGCGGAAGGCCTCCATCAACCCGCGCAAGATCGCGAACGGGTCTCCCTCCCGCACCTCGACGCCCCCCGCGGTGGCGATCTC
>WFSF01000231.1 GCA_015486155.1 Armatimonadota bacterium | reverse complement strand
ACCTCCGGGATGCCCCGGCACTCCACCCCCAGCTCCGCCGCAAACGCCTTCCTCTCATCCTCCTCCATCTCCGCCAGGTCCGCCTCCAGTTTCCCCGACATGACCACCACGGGACCGTCGACGGCGGCCCTCAGGGAGGCGACCAGGGCCTCCGCATCGGGCTGATTCTCCCCCACATTGGCGAGATAGACCACCGGCTTATCGGTGAGCAGGTGCAGCTCACCGGAGGTGTAGGCCCGGTCCCGCTCGGGAAGAGTGCGCACCGGCTTTCCGGAGTCCAGGTGCGCGGCGATCCGCTCCAGCTCCGCCGCTTCCGCCTCCGCCTCCTTGCGGCGCATCCTCAGGCCGGGGGCTAACCGCTCCCTCCTGCGCTCCACGGTGCCCAGGTCCGCGAGGATGAGCTCGTACTCCACGATCTCCACATCCCGCACCGGATCCGCGCCCCCCTCCACGTGCGCGATCTGGTCGTCGGGAAAAACCCGCACCACGTGGAGCAGCACGTCCACCTCGCGGATGGCCGCGAGAAACTGGTTGCCGAGGCCTTCTCCCCGGCTGGCCCCCCGCACCAGGCCCGCTATATCCACGAACTCGATGGCCGCGGGGGTCGCCTTCTCCTGCCCGAAGACGGCCGCCACCCGCTCCAGGCGCGCGTCCGGCACCGGCACGATGGCGCGGTTGGGCTCGATGGTGCAGAAGGGGTAGTTGGACACCTTTGCGCCAGCGCAGGAAAGGGCATTGAACACGGTGGATTTGCCCACATTGGGAAGTCCCACGATGCCGACGCTGAACATAATCCCGCCTTCTCTTCGCCCCGAGCGCCCGCTCGTCGCTCACCGCGCCGCGGCGGGGCGGCCTCCTCTCCCCCTCCGTATCTCTCAGACCGGCGGCTAGGTCTGCCCGGCCAGCCCGTTCACTCTCGCCTCCGCCTGCTCGATGAGGTTGGCCAGTCGCAGACAGGCCTCGGGGTCCTCCTCCAGCATCACCTCTCCGGCCATGATCTGATCGGCCATTCGGGAGAGCCAGTCGATCCCCTCCGAGATCTCCCTGAGCTCCTCCGGGTCCTCCACCCGGGAGAGCCCGTTCTGGAGCGCCTTGGCCAGCGTCTCCAGCTTATCGGCCTGCTCGGTGAGGAACTCCTCCCGTTTCTGCTCGATGGAGGAGGCCAGTTCCTCGGCCTTGCGCTTCTTGGCCGCGAGGTAGCGGTCCACTTCCTTCGCCGCCCGCCGGAGCCCGGGAAAATGCTTCATCGCCTGCTTGATGAGCAACACCCGGTAGAGCGCATCGAAGTCATAGGTCCGCCGGGAGGCGTCCCCCCCGCCGTCCTCCCCTCCATCCTCGTTGACCGCGGAGATGATCCCGGTATCGGTCCAGTAGCAGAGCTGACGGCGCGAAACTCCGGCGAATTGAGCGGCTTTTCCGGTGGTCAACTCCAGCCGCTTGAGCAGCTCCGAGGGGTCGACCGGTTCCAACGACTTGTTAGGGGCCTTTTCCTCAGCCATGCCCGCCTCCTGTCACAATTACTCTCTAGGTGATACTGCCATGGCCGACTATTCGAACACGGTAGACCCCTGCCGTCGGCCGAAGTGTGGCTGACAGTATAGTTATCGCACAAGGAGGTGTCAAGAGGCCGCGATGAATCTCTTGGTTTGGGCTGTGAACATACGTCATATTTCGCGGCGCGGAACCACGGCATCCTTCGGCTCGATCGCCAACACCTCCGCCTTGTTCACCGCCAGCACCTCGAACTCCCCCGTCAAGCGCGACTCCTCCCCCTCCACCCGATACAACCGGGCCTCCACCAGGGGAAGGAACTGTCGCTTGTCCTCTTCGATCTGCTGCAACAACCTTCGATGCGCGAACTTCCAGGCTTTACCCTCCACCCGGTGTCCCGCCAGGTGAACGGACACGGGCACGAATCCCTCGTACTCCTCGGTCGCAGACATGGTCTCACCCTTTCTCGCCATTCTCTCCTCCTCCCCTCTTCGGCACCGCCGGGATTCCCGCCTGCCGGGACCACGACGCTGAAGGCGCGGGCAAGACCAAGACGCGAACAGGGCAGGCCGCCTGTGGCGGCCTGCCCCGGTGTGTTCAAGTGATCGTGCACCCGCCGTCGAACGGGCCGCCCGGGCGGAATGAGCGCAGCCAGCTCGGGCCAGACGGTCTGCGGCACACGGACGCCATTGCTTACCGCTGCTTCCTTCCGGACCTGACGGGGTTCACAAAGCTCCCGTTGCGCAGGGCCCGGCCGTCATCACCGCTTACGCCCCCCAGGCCCCAAACGACACGCCCTCGAGCGGGAATTCGACCCCGCTGTAGCGGATTGCGGGTACAGGGCACCGCTAGCTCCCCATCTAGCACGATCACAAACCTAACGCGATTATAGCATACTCACCGCGAGCGCGCCTGGTTTGGTCCCGGAACCGGCGAGCACGGGCCGCGAATCGCCCGCGTCTGCGCGACGGTGAGGAAGACCGGTGCTCCCTTCATTTCGCGAGACGCAGCAGAGTCGCTCGCCGCCGCCGTATGACGCGCGCGAGCGCGTCGTCGAAGCGCTCCTTGTCCACGGCATTGGGCAGAACCGGCGCGGGAATCGGCGCACTGTTGTTTTCCTGCCTCTGAACGCGCTTGCACATAATCGTAGCCATCCGTCATCACCCGATCACCACGATGAGCTGCTCGCACGTCAAACCGGAGCGCCCCTCCCCCTCACTCCTCCTCCTTCCCCCGCGTGAGGAGGATCTGCGTCTCCTCGTCATCGTTCGACCGGGTGATCTGAATCATCCTCTGGAATCCCCCCTCCGTCACCATCATCGTGACCATCCGCCCATCGGGGGTCTTCATATCCACGGCGGTCTCCGCCTTGGGGAGTTTCTTCTGGTAGAAAGCTTTGACCTGATCCACGGAATCGGGCGTGGTGAGAGTCACCTGGATGAACTTGCCCTGCCCCTCCTGGGTCAGACTGGCCGTCTGTTTCTTGCCGGCCCCCGGGTAGAGCGGAATGCCCACGTCCTCCTCGGCCCCGCCCTGGTTGATTTCGATCTTCGTCTTGCCGTCCTCGGCCGTGATGGTGGCGGAGCCGGAATCGCCCTCCGCCTTGATCTTGCTCTTGCCCTCCTTCGTCTCGATGGTCACTTCCTTGCCCTTCTGGGTGACCTTGACCTCGCCCTCGGAGGTCTTGTAGGTGCGGGTCCGCCCACATCCCAGGCCGGCCAGCGCAACCAGGACGGCCGCCGACACCAGCGCCATCGTTCTCTTCATCGCTCTCTGGCTCCCGTTCGTTTTGCCCGCCCAGCCCGCGCCTCCGCGGCGAGTGCGGGCAGGGGGTGCATTATAGCATACCCGTGGCCCGCGCCGAGCGCCGGCCGGGTCAACCGGCGTGCTCGTGCTCGTGGAGGTGGGTGTGCGGATGGATGTGGAGCTGTCCATCGTGGACGTGGGCGTGTTCGTGGACCAGGTTGACGCTGAGCAACAGGTCGAGGTCGGTGAGAATATCGTGCGGGCGGCCCTCGGCGGCGATGCGGTGCTGCTCGTCCAGCACCACCACGCGGTCCGCGATCACGTCCGCGATGTGCAGGTCGTGGGTGGCCGTGACCAGGGCCTTGCCCGCCCGCCGCAGCTCGATCACCAGCTCCACGAACCACCGCTGGAAGCGCGGGTCGAGGCCGGAGGTGGGTTCATCGAGCAGCAACACCTGCGGGGAGACGGCGAGGATGGCGCCCAGGGCCACCTTGCGCTGTTCGCCGCCGCTCAACCGGTGAGGCGGCTGATCGGCCACCGCGCGCAGCCCCAGCAGGTCGAGCATGTCCTCCACCCGCCGGCGCACCTCGTCCCCGGGGAGGTCGAGCTGGAGCGGCCCGAAGGCGATCTCGTCGTAGACCGTGGAGTTGAACAACATCGCGTCCGTGTCCTGGAGCAGCACCGCCACCCGCTGGCGGAAGGAGCGCGCGAACTCCCCATCCTCCAGCGCGGCCTCGGTGAGTTCCGCGCCGAAGGCGCTCACCCGCCCTCCGGTGGGGAATATCAATCCACCCAGCAGCCCCAGCAGGGTGGACTTGCCGGAGGCGTTCGCCCCCAGCACCACCAGGCTCTCCCGCTCCCGCACCTCTAGAGTGGTCTCCGCCAGCCCCAGGCGGCCGTCCGGATAGCGATAGCAGGCGTTCTCGAGGGCGAAGATGGGGGTCACCAGCGCATCCCTCCCAGAACCGCGCGATCGAGGACCAGGGCTCCCGCGAGCGCCGCGGCGCACAGCAGGACCCAGGCCGCCTCCTTCACCCCCAACTCATGCCGCACCAGAACCTTGGGCTCGCCCCGATAGCCGCGCGCCAGCATCGCGGAGTACACCTGCTCGCTGAGCCGGCGCGAGCGCAGGAACAGCGCGCCCACGCGCCCGCCCACCCACCTCCGCTCCTGGGCCGCGTCCAGGGGCACGATGGTGCGCGCCCGTCGGGCGAGGTGCATGTTCTCCGCCACCCGCAGCAACACGAACACATACCGGTACATCATCGTGGCCACCAGCACGAAGGGCGCGGTCACGCTCGTGTAGGCGGCCCTGAGTACCTCCTGCCAGCGGGTGGTGAGCGCGAGCATCAGCGCCAGCGTCATCCCCACCGCGATGCGCGTCACCAGCACCGCGGCGGAGGCCGCCCCCTGCCTGGTGACGCTCAGGCCCCAGGGAAGGCGAATCAGCGCCTCTCCGGGCACGAACACGCTCAGGACGGAGGGAACCGCGACCAGCGCGAACAGCGCGGGCATCACCCACCAGCTCGGGCTGAACACGGTGCGCAGGGAGACGCGGGAGACCAGCAGCGCCGCGATCGCGAACGCCCCCAGCATCAGCAGGGAGGGGAGGTGGTGGAGAAAGGTGGCCCCCACGGCCAGCGCGAGCACGGAGAGCAGTTTCACCCTCGCATCCAATCGCTGGAGAAAGCCGGGGCGGCGGGCGGACTGCTCGCAGAAGATGGCGTCCTCCATCACCCGCGCCATGTCGCGCAGGCTGCGGGAGAGGTGCCCAGACCGGCGTCTTATCGGCGCAGGCCGGGGGTGCGTCTGCTCTGATATCCACTCAGGTAACACCCGCGTCCTCTCTGCGGGAGAGCCACCGCCCGAGCAGCCACGCCAGCCCCGCGCAGACGGCGATCCCCAGCAGCGCGGAGCCGATGTAGGCGATGCTCAGGTGGGACAGGGGGCGGTTCTCCCAGCCCGCGGGCGCGTAATCCGGAACCGGCGCGTGCCAGCGCTCGGCCAGCCGGGCCATCCCCGCGGGGACCTGGAGAAAGCCGGGGCGGCGGGCGGACTGCTCGCAGAAGATGGCGTCCTCCATCACCCGCGCCATGT
>WFSF01000230.1 GCA_015486155.1 Armatimonadota bacterium | reverse complement strand
GTGGTGGGGTGTGCCGCGCTCGCGGTCACCGCTCTGACCTATCGCCAGCTGCCCTTCGAGATGATGCCGCGGATAGATCAGGGGATCATCAACGTGGATGTCGAGCTCCCCGCCGGCTCCTCCCTGGCGGCCACCGACGCCGTGGTGAGGCGGCTTGAGTCGTTCATCATGGACAAGAAGAACATTCCGGAGCTGGACAGCGTGTTCAGCGATGTGGGCAGCTCCGGGTCGGCCAACGCCTCCCTTCGGGTGCTGCTGGTGGACAAGCTGGAGCGAAAGCGTTCGGACCTCGAGATCGCGGAGGCGATCGGAAAATTCGCGAGGACCATTCCGGGGGCCACCATCAAGACCGCCGCGGCCGAGGGGGAAAAGGGCCCCGCAGGAAAACCCATCAGCATCGAGCTCTCGGGCAACGACATGACCAAGCTCGTTCGGGTGGCGGAGGAGATGAAGCGACGGGTGGCGGAGGTGGAGGGCACGTTGAACGTGGACACCACCTGGCGGGTGGGCAAACCCGAGCTGCGGGTGGAGATAGACCGCGACCGCGCCGCCGACCGCGGAGTCACCACCTGGCAGATCGCCTCCGCCCTGCGCGCCAGCCTGGCGGGAGACACCTCCTCCAAGTACCGCGAGGGCTCCGACCAATACGACATCCGGGTGCGGCTGCGGGAGAAGGACCGGCAACAGGTGGACGACATCTCACACCTGGTGGTGGGATATGACAAAGGGCCGGTCTACCTGGGGGATGTCGCCAAGGTCTCCCTCTCCACCGGGCCCACCAAGATCGAGCGGAAGAACCGGCAGCGAATGGTGGCGGTGGAGTGCGACCTGAAGCGCGGCTATGCCGAGGGCAACGTGCTCCAGGTTATTAAGAAGAAAATCGCTGACCTGCCATTGGGCAACATCTCGCTCCACTACAGCGGCGAGACGGAGATGCGGCAGGAATCGTTCGGAAACGCCGGCCAGGCGCTGATGCTATCCGTGGTGCTGATCTACATCCTGATGGCCGCGTTGTTCGAGGGATACCTGAGCCCGCTCATCATCATGTTCGCGCTTCCCATGGCCCTGGTGGGGGCGCTGATCGCCATTATCGTCACGGGCAAGAGCCTCTCCATCGTCACCCTCATCGGCATCATCATGCTGATGGGGCTGGTGGGCAAGAACGCCATTCTGCTGGTGGACTACACCAACACCCTGCGCTCCCGCGGGCATACGCGTCGGGACGCTCTGCTGGAGGCGGGCCCGACCCGGCTCCGGCCCATCCTGATGACCACCTTCGCCATGGTCTTCGGGATGGCCCCGGTCGCCTTCGCCGCCGCCCGGGGATCCGAGCTGCGTCAGCCGATGGCCATCGCCGTGATCGGGGGCCTCCTCGTCTCCACCCTGCTGACCCTGCTCGTCATCCCCGTGCTCTACACCGTCTTCGACAGCGCCGCGGAGCGCTTCACTCAGGCGCTCCGCTCGGTGCTCGATCGGGTGTTCCCGTAGCGGGTTGAGCCGACTGGGATTTGGATTTCACTTTTGGAGGAAACTGCGCCCGCCACGCGTCCGGGGGAATTTTCGGGTTCAGCCACGCAGGGCCGAATTCAGCGGCTATCCGCCCGATTTCGCCTCCCTTCGGTTGCGCCCATCGCGATGCCCACCGGGCGCTCTGCCGCGCGCCGATGATCAAGACTGCCAGCAACGCCACCGCGCATACGGCGGCTGCGAGGGAGAGCGCCTCGCGGGTTCTGCGCGCGCCCGGCCGTCGCCAGGACACCACCGCATAGGCAATGAGCAGGACGACGAACAGCCCCGCCGCGCCCGCGCCGAGGATGAGGGTTTGCACGACCTGCGCGAGCTCGTCCATGCCAAGTCCTTGTTCCGTATACGAGCGCACTAGTTGCACCCGCAACTTGGCGCGGATCAAGCGGTCGCGGAGGGCTGTATCGGCCGCCTCGCCCGCGTGGAACACATAGAACTCGTGATAGGGGCCGAAGAAGAAACGCCCGCCGCTCAAAGGACCCCCCGGAATGCCGGTGGACTCGTCTGAGCACCACTGCCACGCGGGCGACGCCCCTATGGATTCGATTGCGATGCCGTTCAGGAACTCGATGATGTCATTGGCGGATTCCTGGGAGACGCGTCCCAAGGTTGACGTGGAACGCCACCACCGCAGTGCTTGCTCGGGCCGCCCTTCGAGCGCTGCTCTGGCCCCCTCGTAGAAGGCGATGCGGGCGGCGTCCCGCACGAGGCTATGGAGACGGTAACTCCGCGAGCCGATAGCAGGCGCCATCACCGCCGCGCTCACAGGAAGCATGCCCAGGCGGGAGAGCAACAGAAACGTCTCTCTGGTCACTGTGCCGTCGTAACCGGTGAGGCGGGGCTTCTGCGACGCCTCTTCCCATCGCTCCAGCGCCTTGGCATCCCGGTGCAGCCCATAGAGATAGTAGGCCTCCAGCGCCAACGGCAGCCCGTTCTCCGGGTCGGCCCGTTGCCACGCGTAGAGCACCTCCAACACGGGGGCCGCCTGTTCCGGGGTCAGGCGGTCTGGATCGGAGGACCCGCGCAGCCGTTCCTCGGCCTCCGCCAATGCCTCATGGTCCTGTGGGTCCACGCCAGAGTTGCCCAGACGCTCATAGGCTGGTTTGTCCATTCCCGCGAAGTACAGCGCGAAGGCAGGAGCGTATCTCATGGATTCTCCCACCTGCCTGAGCAGGGACAAGGTGTGCTCGTCGTTGGCGATCAGGGCGGCCGCGGTCAGCATCGCCGCGTCCTTCGGGTAGCGCTGCCTTGCAAACGCAATGGCGCGCGTGCGGGATACGCGCAGCCAGCGGTTGCCCTGGAAGTCTGTGAAGGGTCCCCGGCCGCGCTCGCTGACGGTGGGCCGCGGGAGCATGAGCGACACCGGAATCGCCTGGTGCCGGAGCGGGCGCACCAGCAAGATCGCCGCCATCACCGCCAACACCATCAGCCAGGAAAGTCGTATCCGCGTCATCTTTCGTCCCCCGCTAGGCGTTGATGTTGACCCTCAACCAGGTGCCGGATTCCGCGGCCGAATGACTATTCCTGCCGAACAGGCACCCCCGTCAGCCGGCACAGCCTCGGGTAGGCGTAGCGCAGCAGGGTCTCCAGGTGGACCACGTCCTCCGCGTTGTACCGCTTCAGCAACTCCAGCGCCTCCGCGCTGCCGCGCTCCCACTCCCGCCAGAGGCGCACCGCGTCCCACCCGTCCAGCCCTTCGGTCTCCGGGCTGCGGGGGATGTCGAGCGCGCGCTCGATGTTCTTCAGCCCGCCGCTCAACCCCAGCCGGCGCAGGGTGGGGCACAGGTCGATGTGGAGCTGGTGGAACTCCAGCTCCGGGAAGCGCCGCCGGAGAAACGGAAGATCGAACCCCGCCCCGTGGAAGGTCACCAGCAAGCGGTACGCGGCGATGTCCTCCACGAACTGCTCCAGGTCCTCGCCCTTCTGGTAGATGCGGACCTCCCGGCCGTCGTACAGCCCGATCAGGGTGACGTCATCGCCGTCGAGCGAGGTGGTCTCGATGTCGAGGTAGGCGACGCGATGCCGGAACTCCGGGTAGGCGCGCCAGTGCTCCCGCCGCGGCAGACAGGAGGCGAAGAAACGGTGATCCTCCCTCTCCAGCCGTTCCGCGGAGCGCGCAACCAGCCTCACCAGGTGTTCGGTCATGTGCGGCGGCAACGCGGCCGCGCGCGGCTCCCGGAGGAAGTCCGCCCAGGTGTTTACGCCCCGGCGCCAGATATGCCGTTCGGTGACCGGGCCCACGCGCGGCAGATGAATGAAGGTGCTGCTAAGCATGGGGAGGGCCGCGGAATACGCCGCCCTTGAGGAGGCCGGACTTCAGGCGGCGGATGAACCTGCCGACGACGAAGATGATGATCCCCCACACCAGCACGCTCACCAGCCAGCCGGAGGAGGGCGCGCGCCGCTCGGTGGATTCGGGGGATGGTTCCCGTTGGGTCTCCGGCACGTCGATGGTGTTCTCGATCCCCTCCCCCTTGCCCGGCGCAGGGCGGGCCGCCGTTGTGTCAACCTGGGCGCCGGCGCGGCGCGCGCTCTTCACGAAGGCGGGCACGAGAATGCTGGCCATAATGCCCAGGATGGCCAGGATTATCATCAACTCGACCACTGTCAGTTTGTGAGTGCTGCGACCCATGAGACTGCCTCCGCGGGGCTAACTCGAGACCAGGGCGCTCACCTGCTCCACCAGAGCGCTCGCCAGTTGCGACTCCGCAACCGTGGCCACAGGCTTGCCGCTCACGAATACCACACCCTTTCCGCTCCCTCCGGCCACCCCCACGTCGGCCTCCCTCGCTTCGCCCGGCCCGTTCACCACACAACCCATCACCGCCACCCGGAGCGAGCGCCCCGCCCGCCTCAGTTCCACGTCGATGGGCCGCAGCCGCTCCTCCACGCTCCTCGCCAGCCCCGCCAGATCCACCTCACACCGCCCGCACGTAGGGCAGGTGATGAGCACGATGCCCGCCGTATTCAGCTCCAGCGCCTGCAGAATCTCCCTCCCCACCCGCGCCTGGAGCACCGGGTCGCCGGTGAGCGACACCCGGATGGTCTCACCGATCCCCTCCCTCAGAAGCGCGCCGATGCCCAGCGCGGAGCGCGCGATCCCCGCAGGCGGGAGCCCCGCCTCCGTGATGCCGAGATGGAGGGGATAATTGCGCTCCCGCCGGAACCGCCGGTTGGCCAGCCACGTGGTGCGCAGGTCGAATGCCTTGAGCGAGACCACGATATCGCGGAACCCGCGCTCCTCCAGCAGGCGCACGTGCTCCATCGCCGCCTCCACCATCGCCGCCGCCATCTGCTCCTGGCGGTCGCCCTCGTCCCGGTGACGCTCCAGCAGCTCCTCGGGAACCGAGCCGGCGTTCACGCCGATGCGGATGGGGATTCCCCGCTCCGCGCAGGCCGAGACGACGGCCTCCACGTGCTCCCGCCGCCGGAGATTCCCCGGGTTGAGCCGGATCTTGTCCACGCCCCCTTCCACTGCCGCCAGCGCCAGGCGGTGATCGAAGTGCACATCCGCCACCAGCGGAAGCTCTACCTCCGCCTTGATGCGGCCCAGCGCCCGCGCGTCCTCCATGTCCTTGACCGCCAAGCGCACAATGTCACAGCCTGCCTGGGCGAGGGCCTCGATCTGCGCGATGGTTGCCGGCGCGTCGCGCGTGGGGGTATCGGTCATCGCCTGCACGGTGACCGGAGCGCCTCCGCCGATCTGGATGCGGCCTACTTTCACTGGACGAGTATCTGACACAGCAGCATTTTGCCACATCCGGGGCGGGATGGAAAGCGCATATCGTCCTTCAGGTGCAGATAAGACGAACCGCCTCCCCGCCTCCGCCGAGGACGGCGAAGGGTGGATTGGTTTGACAGCGCTCCCGCGCGTGGCCTATAATGCCGCGGGGTGTGAGGAAATACGGCATGAACCTGGCAGCCCTGCATTCACGACTTCCCGACCTGCTCGCCGCGGTAGAGGCGAGCATCGCGCGCGTATGGGAGGAGGAGAGAGGATTCCTCGGCCGCGCCTCCCGGCGGGCGCTATCGGGCCGCGGCAAGCGCCTCCGGCCCGCCGTGCTCCTGCTCTCGGCGGAGTGCGCCGGGGGAGCGACCGACCGCAGCATTGCGCTGGCGGCGGTGGCGGAGATCATGCACAACGCATCCCTCGTCCATGACGACATCGTGGACGATTCATCATCCCGCCGGGGGAGACGCTCGGCCAAGGCCCTCTGGGGGAACAAGGTATCGGTGTTGCTCGGCGACTATCTGATAGCCAAGGCATTCGGGCTCATCCCCGCAGAGGACCGAGCCTGGGTGGCGCAGGAGATGGTGGAGGCCGCGGTCCGCATGTGCGACGGACAAATCGCCGAGCTGCGAGCGGCCGGCCGCCCTCTCTCCGAGGCGCGATATATCGAGATCGTGCGCGCGAAAACGGGCGCGCTCTTCTCGTTCTGCGCGCGGATGGGCGCGGAGAGCGCGGGCGCGAACCCCGAGATGGCGCAGGCGCTTTCCCGATTCGGGGAGAGCTTCGGCGTGGCCTTCCAGCTCGCCGACGACATCCTCGACCTCGCCGGCTGCGACGGCAAGTCCGGCAAGCCCGAGGCGCGCGACCTCCACGAGCGCAAGTTCACCCTCCCCCTCATCCTCGCCGCCTCGCTCGGGGGGCGCGCGGCGCGGGAGGAGTTGCTCGGCATCATCAGTCGGAACCGCCTGGGCCTCGCGCAGGTGCGCAGGGCCCGCCGCATCGCGGAGGCCACCCAGGCCGTGGACAAGGCCTGGGCGCGGGTGCACAAATGGCTGGGAGCCGCGCGCGCGGAACTGACCCCGGTGCCGGACGGCGAGGCAAAGCAGGCGCTGCTGCTCATGGCGGGCGAACGCTTTCCGCTTCCGGTGATGCTTCCCCACCCATGAACCGTCTCCATCGCCTCATGCTGGCCGCGTTCGCCCTCCTGCTGCTCGGCGGCGCGCCGGCCGTATGGGCGGCCCCCTCCGCCGATTCTCTCAGCCCCGACGAGTGGCGCACCCTTCGGCTGGCCGACGACTACGCCAGCCAGGGGATGATCGAGGACGCGGTCTCCGAATACCTCTTCCTTCTTGCCCGCCACCCGCGCCGCGTGGAACTGCGGGAAAAGGTCTCCTCCCTGATCGCCCGGGAGATGCCCAGGCGGCTCCCGAGCACAGTGGAGGAAGCGCGGCCGTTTCCGCTCGACGCGTTCGCGCTGCAGCTCGCCGGCGCGGGGGGGAAGGGACGGGAGAAGACGTATCGCGTGCTCACCACAGAGGCGGGCCTGGCCCCCGAAGAGGGCCTCCAGACCGGGCCCCTGCACGCCTGGCGGTTTCCGCACATCGAATACGGCTACTGCTGGGATGAGAGCGGCGGCCGCTGGGTGATGAAGGCGCGGGTGCACTGGAAGCGCGCGGAGGACCGGGCCCTGGCGCAGGACGCGCTTCGCTCCCTGCTCGCCCTGTGGTGTGTGGTGGACGACCGTCTCGACCGCGACCCCACTCAACCCTGGGATCAGCCGATCGACCTGTGGCTGGCCCCCGGGGGGC
>WFSF01000229.1 GCA_015486155.1 Armatimonadota bacterium | reverse complement strand
GCCACAGCAGCAGGAAAGCGACGAAACAGCAGAACGCGCCGAACTGGTGCCCGAACAGCGCGGTGGAGTAGGGGAGGGCGAGCGTGCCGAACCCGTAGGCGAGCGCCACCCAGGCGCGCAGCCCGGCCGACAGCCCCAACTCGGCCAGGAAGAGATAGAGCATCGCGCCCAGCAGCGCCGAGGGCAGCGCGTTGGTGACCAGGTTGACGATGCGCAGGGCGAGCATCATGGGAAAGAGGGGGTTGTCCGCATTGGGGGGGATGAGCCGCACGCTCAGCCAGTACACGGGAACCGCCGCCAGGCTGGGCCCGATCAGTTTGTCGCTGTAATAGTGTCCGCGATAGAAAGCCTCGTCCCCCGTCCACTGGTGATACTTGTCGATCGCCAGGGTGTGATCCTCGGCCAGGGCCACGATCTGCGCGTTGCGGGATTCGACGTTCCAGTTGCCGCCCAGGTAATAGAAATACCCGTAGGCGAGGAACAGCGCGAGGAAGAGCAGCGCCGCGCGGGCGCGCTCCTGGGGGCGGGCAGTGGCGTTGGCTCTCTTCCGCATCACCGCCATGGTAGGCAAGCCCCCGCGGCCCGTCAAGGCCGCCCGCGCCCGGCAAGAAAGGAGAGAGACCTCTTCCTGAGAAGAGGAAAAGAAAGAGTTTCATCTCCGTGGAGTCTACATTCATGCCAACAGAATTGACCAGCCTGCTGAAAGAACCGGAGATCGGAGAGGGGCCGCGCCGGCTCGCCTACCCCGATCTATTGAGAGACCTCTCCCGCCAGGTGCTGGAGGGATGCCCCCGCTACGACTACCGCGGGAAGAGCGCGGACGAAGTGCGCGCCCGCCTGGCCAAGGTGCGCCGGACATTGAAGAGACGCCTGGGGCTCTCCCTGGGCGTCCTGCCCCCGGAGCCCACCGCGGTGGCCGAGCGCCCGGCGGTGCAATACGATGGTTTCTCCATCCGCCCGGTGGTCATCCAGCGGGGCAGCGACTGGCACATCACCGCCCACCTTTACGTGCCGGACGGGCTGGAAAAACCCGCGCCGGCCGTTTTGCACGTTCACGGGCACTCATACGAGGGCAAATCCACGCCCTTCTACGCCCGGCGCTGCCGCGGGCTGGCCAGGCGCGGCTTCGTGGTGTTGTTCGTGGACTTCCCGGAGGCGGGGGAGCGCAAGGGCACCGGCCACGCGCTCTGGTATCCCGTCCTCGCCCGCATGACCGTCCAGGGCATCATGGTCGAGGACAACCGGGCCGCGCTGAGCTACCTCGCGGGCCTGGACTTCGTGGACGCCAGGCGCATCGGCGTGACCGGCTCCTCCGGGGGCGGCAATCAGACCACCTTCCTGAGCGCGCTGGACACCCGCGTCGCCGCCTCCGCGCCCTGCAACGCGCCCACCATGATCTCCGACCACTGCAACTTCGGCTCCGGCGCCTACTGCCACTGCGAGGCCGTGCCAGGCCTGGTGGGGGCGGGCATCGAGTACCACGACCTGCTCGCGGCGGCCGCGCCGCGCGGGGTGCGCGTGTTCGCCGGCGTCCGCGATCCGCTCTTCCCCATCGTCGGCGCGCGCCACGCGGTGGAACAGGCCGCGGCCGCGCACGCCGCCCTGGGCTCGAAACTCGGCTGCACCCTGGAGGAGCACTACTGCGGCCACGAATGCCCGGCCGACTTCCGGCAGGGCGTTTACCGCTTCTTCGAGACCGCGCTCAAGCGCCGCGGCGACCTCCCCGGCCATGAGGACGAGGGCGAGGAGGTGGACATGAACGACCCGCAGCTGCGCGCGCTCCCGGAGCGGCCCGCGAAATCGCACACCATCGCCGACCTCTTTCGCATGAAGCTCTACGCCGTCGAACCGCGCAGGCCCTCTCCCGGAGACATCAACCGGCTGCTGGGGCGCAGGCCGGAGGCGGCGCAGGCGCGCGTCCTCGTGCGCATCGAGAACGCCTACTGGTCGCGGGTGCTGCTGGAGACCGGCGACGGCGCGGTCCTGCCCACCCTGGTGCGCAAGGCGGGCAACGGCCCCATGCACCTGGTCATCGCCGACGGCGGCAAGCAGCAGGCTCTGAAGCGCTTCGGGGGACGCAGGCCCGCCGCCGCCCTCGACTGGCGGGGACAGGGCGAGACCGCGCCGCCGAAGGACGAGTGGTACCAGCGCGCCGTCCACTACACCTGCACCGGGGGAGAGCCTCTCGTGGGCGGCCGGGTGAACGACATCATCGCGGCGGCCGCGTGGCTGCGCGAGGAGGGCTACCGCCTCGGAAAATTGGTCGCCTACGGAGGGGAGGCGAGCCTGATCGCGCTGCTGGCCGCGCTGGTGGACGCGGAGCTTCCCCCCGTCGAGGTCCACGGTCTCCTGCGCACTTTCCAGGACGCCCCCGGGCTGGTGGGGCAGGTTCACTACACCGCCTGGGTGCCCGGGCTGGCCGCGCTGACCGACATCCCGCAGATGCTGGACGCCCTGGGCGAGCGCGTGACCGTGAAGCGCTGGCTCACGCCCGGCGCGGAGCCGCCGCGGGAGGGCTACACCTAGCCCTCCGCCTCGGATTCGATGCTCTTCCGATAGCCGGCCGCGTCCAGCAGGTCCACGGTCTTCTCCGGCGCGTCCGGGGTGATGCGCACGATCCACCCCTCTCCATAGGGATCCTGGTTCAGCAGCTCCGGCTCCTCGCGCAGGCGCTCGTTGACCGCGGAGATGGCGCCCGCCACCGGCGCGTAGATATAGGCCACCGTCTTCACCGACTCCAGCGAGCAGATTTCGTCCCCCGCGTCCACATGGGTGCCGGTCTCCGGCAGGTCCACGAACACCACGTCCGTCAGCTCGCTCTGCGCGTGGTCGGTGATGCCCACGGTGACTCCATCGTCCCCCCGGCGCATCCACTCGTGGGTGGCCGTGTAGCTCAAATCTTCGGGAAGATTCATGCCCTTTTCTCCTTTCTCCAGCTCGGCCGGGTGCGGGCGGGAATGAACGGCAGTCCCGCCGCCACCGCCGAAAGCGCGCGGCCGCGGCTGCGCACGCTCAGCTCATCCCCCGCGGCCGCGGTTGTCTCCATACGAACATACCCCTGCGCAATCGCCTTATCCAGGTTGTGCGAGTAGGTGCCGCTGGTTACCGCGCCCACGGGTTCTTCTCCCTGCGCGATCACGTCCCCTGCCCGCGCCACTCCTCTGCCTTCCACCATCAGCCCGATCCTCCTGCGCGCGGGCCGATGCGACTCCAGCGCGGCGCGGCCGATGAAATCGTGCCCTTTGTCCACCGCCCACTCCAGCCCGGCCTCCCGCGGCGTGGTCTCCTCGTCCAGTTCGTGCCCCCAGAGCGGATACCCCATCTCCAGCCTCAAGACATCCCGCGCGGCCAGCCCGGCGGGGCGCGGGATGGCGCAGGATCCCAGCCTGCGATCATCTGCCTGCTCGCCAGTTCCCGCCAACGCCTCCCACACCTTCACCGCCTCCTCCGCCTCCCCGAACACCTCGAACCCGTCCTCGCCCGTGTAGCCGGTGCGCGAGACGAGGACCTCCGCCCCCGCGATCCTCATGGGGCCTATGGCGGCGAACCGCGAAGGCGGCTCCTGCCCCCCCGCGGCCGCGCCCAGTATGCGCTCCGCCTCCGGCCCCTGAAGGGCGATCCCGAAGGTGCTCCCGCGCGGGTCTTCGAGCGCGGCCCCGCGCAGGTGATCCCGTATCCACGCCGCGTCCCGCTCGTGGTTGACCGCGTTCACCACGAGCATCACCTCGGAATCGGAGATGACGAACGCAAACAGGTCGTCCCGCACCCCCGCCCGCTCGTTCAGCAGCAGGGCGTAGACGCCGCACCCGCGCGGGACCCGCGTCATGTCGCGCGTGAGCAGCCCGCTGACCGCGGCCGTCGCCCGGGGGCCGGTCACCTTCAGCAGCCCCATGTGCGAGATGTCGAACAGCGCGGCCCCGGACCGGCAGGCCCGCACCTCCTCGGCCACCGAGGAAAACTGGACCGGCAGCCGCCAGCCCGCGAACTCCACCAGCTTCGCGCCGGCCGCCTGGTGCACCGGCAAGAGCGGACTATCGAAGGCCATCACTCATCCTCCTTGTTCGGCCGCCGGCGGATGTCGAGCTCCTTTGCCGCCCTCACCTCGTCCAGCCTCCCCACCGGCGTGTGGCGGGGCGCCTCATGGAGCAGGTCCGGGTTCTCCTCCGCCTCCCGCGCGATCTGGAGCATCGCCTCCACGAAGGCGTCCAGAGTCTCCAGGTTCTCCGTCTCCGTGGGCTCGATCATCAGCGCCTCCGGCACGGTCAGCGGGAAGTACACGGTGGGCGGGTGGAACCCCAGGTCAATCAGTCGCTTCCCGATATCCAGCGCCCTCACCCCGCGCTTCTTTTTTTGCGGGGCCGCGCTCAACACGAACTCGTGCATGCACCTCCCCGCGTGAGAGGGCTGATAGGCCTTTTCCAGCCGGTGCTTCAGGTAGTTGGCCGCAAGCACCGCGCTCCCGCTGACCTCCCGCAACCCCTCCGAGCCCAGCAGCCGCAGATACACATAGGCGCGCAACACCACCAGCGCGTTTCCGCCGAAGGCATGCAGCCGCCCGATGGAATGCGGCCGGTCGTAGTCGTACTCGAACCCCTCCGCGCCCTTCCTCACCAGCGGGGTGGGCAGGAACGGCTCCAGTTTCTCCACCACCCCCACCGGCCCGGAGCCCGGCCCGCCGCCTCCGTGCGGGGTGCCGAACGTCTTGTGCAGGTTGAGGTGCACCACGTCGAACCCCATGTCGCCCGGCCGGAACCGGCCCACCAGCGCGTTGAAGTTGGCGCCGTCGTAGTAGGCCAGCCCGCCCGCCTCGTGCACCAGATCGCAGATGGTCTGAATCTCCCGCTCGAACAGCCCCAGCGTGTTCGGGTTGGTGAGCATGATCCCCGCCACCTGGTCGTCGAGCATCTCCTTCAGGGCGGAGATGTCCACCAGCCCATCCGGGCCGGAGGGACACACCTTCACCTGGAACCCCGCCAGCGAGCAGGTGGCGGGGTTCGTCCCGTGCGCGCTGTCCGGCACGATCACGATATTGCGGGAATCGCCGCGGTCGCGGTGATACTTGCGCACCATCAACATCCCGCACAATTCCCCCTGCGCCCCCGCGGAGGGCTGGAGGGTGAAGCGCGCCATCCCGCACAATTCCGACAACATGCGCTCGGTCTCGTAGAGCGCCCGCAGCCACCCCTGCGCGGCGCGCGCGGGGCGGAGGGGATGGGCCGCGGAGAACTCCGGCCAGGAGGCGATCTGCTCCGCAAGCCGGGGATTGTATTTCATCGTGCAGGAGCCGAGCGGATAGAACCCCACATCCACCCCCCAGTTCATCCGCGCCAGGTTGGTATAGTGCCTCACCACCTCCGCCTCGGTGAGCTCCGGCAGCGAGGGCGGCGCGGCGCGCAGCAGGTCCTCTGGCACCTCGCGGTACGAAGCAGGCAGCTCGGCCCGCGGCGAGATGTAGCGGGTCTGCCGGCCCGGCCGGCTCTTCTCGAAAACGGTCTCTCCACTCATGACAGCGCCTCCTCCATGCCGGCCACCAGTCGGTGCATGGCGGCGTCGGTGATCACCTCCGTCGCGCAGAACAACATCTCATGGGTGCGCTCCGGCCACCACCGGGAGAGAGGGAGCCCGGAGATGATCCCGTCGTCCCAGAGCTCCCGCTCCACGTCCTCCGCGGCCACCGGCAGGGTGAGCACGAATTCGTTGAAGAAGGGAGCCCGATAGCGCAGCGAACACCCGGGCAGCGCCGCCAGCCGGTCGGCCAGCTGGTGCGCGATGGCGAAGTTCTGCTCCGCCACCGTCGCGAAGCCGCGGGGCCCCATGAGCGTGAGATAGAGCGTCGCGGCGAGCGCGCAGAGCATCTGGTTGGAGCAGATGTTGGAGGTGGCCCGCTCCCGCCGGATGTGCTGCTCCCTCGCCTGCAGGGTCATCACATATCCCCTCCGGCCCTGGGCGTCGTGGGCGACGCCCGCGACCCGGCCGGGCATCTGCCGCACGTATTTCATCCTGGTGGCGAACAGCCCCAGATAGGGGCCGCCATAGGCGAGGGGGAGCCCCAGCGACTGCCCCTCGGCGACCGCGATGTCGGCCCCGGCCTCGCCGGGGGTGGCCAACATTCCGAGGGAGATGGGATACGCGGCGGCGATGAAGAGCGCCCCCGTGGGCCCCACCGCCGCGCCCGCCTCCCGCACATGCTCGATGATCCCGAACACATTGGGGCTCTGCACGATCGCCGCCGCAGTGTCATCGGTTATCAGGGCCGCGAGGTCGGGGATGCTGGTGGCCCCGTCGGGGGCGGGCGCGAACACGATCTCCGGCTCCACGTTGGCGGTGTAGGTACGCAACACCTCGATCCAGTGCGGATGCACCGCCTCCGAGATCACCAGCCGCCTCCCGCGGGTGATCCTCATCGCCATCAGCGCGGCCTCGGCCAGCGCGGAGGCCCCGTCATATACCGACGCATTGGCCGCCTCCATGCCCATCAACTCACAGATCAGGCTCTGGAACTCGTACATCGCCTGGAGGATTCCCTGGCTGATCTCCGGCTGATAGGGGGTGTAGGCGGTGAGGAACTCCCCCCGGGACAACAGCGCGGGGATGGCGGCCGGCACATAGTGCTCATACGCGCCCGCGCCGCGGAAACACGGCGTCTGGTCCGGGCGTCCGTTCAAGCGCGCGATGTCCCAGAGTTGATGGCGGAGCTCCGATTCGCTCGCCGACGGTATCTCCGGCAGCGCCCCGGGCGGCGCGGCGGCCTCGACCTCGGAGAATAGGTCCTCCACCCGCGACAACCCCAGCGTCTTCAACATGCGCGCCACGTCTTCCCTGGTATGCGGCACAAAGCTCATTCGCGGTCTCTCTTTCCGGCCAAAAGAACAAGGGACGGCCCTGGTATTCGGCCCTCCCTGTCCTAGACCTGAGAGATTCAGGCACAGACCGCGCCCTGTCACCTTCGGTGGTCCACCCTGCGGCCGGCGGACACTCTCCAGGGAAGCGACGTCCCGCAGTCCTGGTGCCTGAGAGTTTCGACCCGGCCTCTCGACAGGATCTTTCCCCTTCGGCGGCCCGCCCATTCGGCTGAGAAAGCGGCGGGCGACTCTCCTGCGGAACGCGTCCTATTCAATTCCGACCCCAGGACTATACCTCACCGCGGAGACGAGTGTC
>WFSF01000228.1 GCA_015486155.1 Armatimonadota bacterium | reverse complement strand
CCGATGGGTGAGGGCCCTCCTTGGCGGCCAGCACCTGGTCCAGCCACCGCAGCTTCCGCGCCCACAACTGGTCCCCGCCTCCCTCGTGTCCCGCCTGCGGCAGCGGATTGATCTCCTTGGGGCCTGGCATCAGGTTGTAGACGGCGAACACCGCAGTGGGAAGCGATACCTCGTCCAGCAGCCCGATGTTGACCAGCGCCGGGCAGTGGATGCGCGGGGCGAAGTTCAGCAGATCGAAGTAGGAAAGCGTGACCCGCGCCCGCGCGGCCTCCTTCGGCCGGGCGCGCAGGAATCTCGCCATCTCGCTGTAGGGCCATCCTCCGGCCTCCAGAGAGAGCCCGAAGTCGCAGAACATCGGCGCGTCCGCGGCCACCGCCTTCACCTCCGGGGCCAGCGCGCCCAGCATCAGCGCCAGGCCGCCCCCCTCGCTCACCCCCATGACGGCGATGCGGTTCGCATCCACCTCCGGGCTGGAGGCGAGCACCCGCAGCCCCCGCAGGCAGTGCCCCACTATCTCCCGGTATACATAGGTCTGCGGGGAGTCGATGCCCTCGGTGGCGTAATCCTCGAACGCCCGCGGCCGCGGCACGTCCACCCGATTGCCCCGCACGTCGATCGCCAGCACCACATAGCCGCGCTCCGCCAGCCAGATCGGGGGCGCCACCGGGCGCGCGCCGTACCCGGAGAGATACAGCACCGCCGGCCGCCGCCCCGCCTCTCCCGGGCACAGGTACCAGCCATAGATGGGCTTGCCCCCGAACCCCTGGTACTCCATCACCCAGGTCGTCACCCCTTTCCGCGACCGCGCCGCATCCAGAGTCAGCCGGTAGGGAGGAGGGCCGTCCCCCGCCTCCTGCAACACCCGATCCCAGAAGGCCTGAAAATCGTCCGGCCTGGGGGCGGTCCGCCTGATCTCCGAGACCGCGTAGCCGGCGGCCGCGGCCGCGGAGGCGATTTGTTTGCCCCCCACCATCAGCGTCACCTGGGCGGTGTAGAAGTCCGGCTCCTTCGCCTTCACCCGGAAAGAGGTGGAGGCGGTCTGCCTGGGCGGCAAGGTCAACGCGCGGGAGGCCGTCTGGAGCAGATCGCTTCCACATCCCGATATCTGCGCGGAAACGATGGCCGACAATTCCCGGTCCGCCCGGTTTTCCACCTCTGCCTTCACCTCGACGGGCTCCCCGGCGGCCGCCAGTCCGTTCGGCTCGTTCACCCGCGCGCGCAGCGTCACCAGGTGCTCCAGGGTGGGGCTGGGGGGCTCGCCGTGCCCCCCTTTCACCTTTATCTCCACCCACTTCCCCGGCGCGATCTTGCTCAACTCCCACACCTGCCGGCCCAGCCACGGCCCCCAGATGCGCGATCCGCCCACAAACTCCACGTAGTCCCCGTTCCCCGCGGTGAACCGCACATCCCGCCACCGCGCCCGCCCCGGCGCGGCCGCCTCCTCCCCTGTGTGCAAATTGGAGGCGACGACGATGTCCGGAGACAGCACGGCGAAATAGGAAAGCGGCTTCTTCTGGTGATTGAAGATGGTGATCCTGATCTCGCGGCGCAGGAACTGATACTGAATGCGGCAACTCTCTCCATCGGCCTGGACCACGGTGGGGGTCAATTTGCTCATCGCGCCGAGTTTCAGCGGGGCCTCCGCGAAGAGAAAGGCGCCCAGCGAAATCGCCACCTGATCGTCCAGCAGATTGCTCTCCCCCACCTGGAAGGAGTGCAGATTGCCGTCCGCGCCCAGCGCCGCCCGGTAGCCGGGGGCCTTCACCAGAAAGCCGCCGCCGGGCCGCGCCTCCACGGAGGCGCGGTGCGCGGCCGCGCCCGCGCACCGCCCGGGCGTCCAGGTCAATCCCAGCACCAGCACGGCCAGCAAGGGCCGCACCCGAAAAAGTAGATTATTGCTCACATGTCTGCGACCAGGAACCGCGGTGAAAACATGCTCCCCGGCGGGATTATCTCTACCGACACCTCTCCGGCGGCGAAGTCGCGGCACATCCTCACACCCCGCGCCAGCGCGGCGGCAGGAAATTGCGCTGGAACTGCTGGACGGCATAGCGATCCGTCATCCCCGCCAGGTAGTCGCACACCGCCCGCGCCAGGTGTTCCCTGCTCCGCGCCGCCGCCTCCTCGCCCCCGGGGACCTTGTCCGGGTGCTCCATGTAGAACCGGAAAAGCATGGTGATGGTCCGCGCCACCCGCTCCCCCTCGTCATCGCGCGCCTCCCGGTGATAGACGCGCGCGAACAGAAAATCCTTCAACTCATTGGTGGCGCGCTGGATCTCCTCGCTCTGGGAGAGATAGGGCCCCTCCCGGCTGTGGGCGACCAGGTCGGTCACCATGGTGGTGATCCGCTCCCCATGGCTCCTCCCCAGCGCCTTCATGCACTCCTCCGGCAGGGAATCCGGCTCGATCAACCCGGCCCGCATCGCGTCGTCCAGGTCGTGGTTGACATAGGCGATGCGGTCCGCGTACACCACCACCCATCCCTCCAGGGTGTGGGGGCCGGACTTCGGGGGG
>WFSF01000227.1 GCA_015486155.1 Armatimonadota bacterium | reverse complement strand
ACCCCCCCCAGGCCTTGCGCGCCAGGATTGACACCCCTCCGACTCACCTTCTATACTCACAGACGGAGAGATGGCCGAGTTGGTCGAAGGCGCACGACTCGAAATCGTGTAGGCGGCTAATCCCCGCCTCGTGGGTTCGAATCCCACTCTCTCCGCCACCGCGTCCGAAATCCGCCGCCCCCTTCTTGTCATTCCGAGCCCGGGCGCCTGCGGCGCCCGGCCGTAATAGCGCGAGGAATCCATCCGGCGACGCTTGCGAAGCGCGTCTCCATAAATGCGCGGTCCTCTTGCTTGTCCTGCGTAGTCCGCCGGAGGCGGATGTCCCACCTGTGCGTCCCTCAATGTCCCGATAACTGCACAAACAAGGAATCTGATCCGGGCGCAAAAGCCTCCCTGTGCTAGTCTTATCGGTGAAACCCAATATCTCCGTGAAGTTCTCGTGCTCCGTCCTCGCGGCGCCGCGACTGGGCAGCGCCTTGGCTGTTTTCAGAAGGCTATCCGTCTGAGGAAGGGTGGTGAACCAGAGGTGCAGATCAAGTGCCCCGCGTGTGGAACCGAGAACTGGCTGGAGAATCAGAGCCGTTGCTTTCGTTGCAATACGATCCTCCGCCGCTGTGCCGACTGCGCGGTCTTCGACAGTGCGCGTTGCATCTGTCAGGCGCTCGACACCGACGTTGACCGCCATGAGGCCGAGCATCCCTCACCCCTGTCCATAAGCACCAACTGCCGCAACTACCGGCCGACAGATCGGGTGAGGGCCGTCTAGCCTCGCGCTCGACACGCCTCCAGCCTCATAGGGATTCCTAACCGAGCGCCCGCTCGGCGCTGTTCGCGCGCGCTTGCCGGCACACACTTCCCCCCCTCCCTCCTCGCTTTGTGCTAGAATGGTGGCGCTATGACTACTAGAGGCGATACTGCGAACGTGACCACAACACTACAGGACCTCACCCCTCGGCGGATCGTCGAGGAGCTGGACAAGTACATCGTCGGGCAGAATGCGGCGAAGCGGGCGGTGGCGGTGGCGCTGCGGAACCGGATGCGCCGCCGGCAGCTCGATGACGACATCCGCGACGAGGTGATCCCCAAGAACATCCTCATGATCGGCCCCACCGGCGTGGGCAAGACGGAGATCGCGCGCCGGCTGGCCAAACTCGTGAAGGCCCCCTTCGTCAAGGTGGAGGCCACCAAGTTCACCGAGGTCGGCTATGTGGGCCGGGACGTGGACGCCATGGTGCGCGACCTGGTGGAGGCATCCGTGCGCATGGTGCGGGAGGAGAAGGTGCAGGCCGTGCGGGAGCGGGCCGAGCGCCGGGCCATCGAGCGCATCCTCAACGCGCTCCAGGGGCGCGGCGAGGGCCGGCCCGGGCCGGCCGGGGGCTTCCACAGCATCGGCGAGACCATGGCCGCCATCCTCCAGCAGCGGCCCCCCGAACCGGTGGAGGCGGAGGAGGAGCATCGGCCGGAGCCCCCGGACCGCGAGGAGCTGCGGCGGCGTCTGCTCGCCGGGGAACTGGACAAGCGCATCATCGAGATCGAGGTGGAAGAGAGCCGATTCATGACCATCCCCATCTTCGGGAGCGGGGGGATGGAGGAGATGGGAATGAACCTCCAGGACATGCTTGGCGGCATGTTCCCCAAGCAGCGGCGGCGGCGCTCGGTGACGGTGGCCGAGGCGAAGCGCATCCTCGTCGACCAGGAAGCAGAGCGCATGATTGACATGGACCAGGTCACCGGGGAGGCGATCGACCGGGCCGAGCAGTCCGGCATCATCTTCGTGGACGAGATGGACAAGATCGCCGGCCGGGAGCGCGGCGTCGGCCCCGACGTCAGCCGCGAGGGCGTCCAGCGCGGCCTGTTGCCCATCGTCGAGGGCTCCACGGTGATGACCAAGTACGGGCCGGTGCGCACCGACCACATCCTCTTCATCGCCGCCGGCGCCTTCCACACCACCAAGCCCTCCGACCTCATCCCCGAGCTCCAGGGACGGTTCCCGCTGCGGGTCAACCTCAGCGCGCTCGGCGAGGAGGATTTCGTGCGCATCCTCACCGAGCCCCGGAACTCCCTCATCCGGCAGTATGCCGCCCTGATGGCCACCGAGGGCGTGGAGCTCGAATTCACCCCCGAGGGCATCGCCGAGATCGCCCGCGTCGCCGCCCAGGTGAACGAACGCACCGAGAACATCGGCGCGCGGCGGCTGCACACCATCATGGAGCGCCTGCTGGAGGAGGTCTCCTTCGAGGCCTCCGACATCTCCCCCGCCCATATCACCGTCACCCCCGAGTACGTCCGCCAGCAACTCGCCGACGTCATCCAGGACCAGGACCTGGCGCGGTATATACTGTAGCGCCTCTGTAGGGCGGAGATGTCGTCTCGCCTCTGGCGGGACGCATGCCCGCCGGCCGTTCTGCTTGTCCTGCGTAGTCCGCCATAGGCGGACGAAGCAGGATAGGGCGGGTGGCTAGGTCGCCACAGGCGACCGCTGGCTAGGCCTACGGCCGCCATGGCGGCCCGCCTTCGGCGGGCTTAGCCACATCCCGGCCTTCAGGCCTAGGGACCCATCCCCGCTAAACCACCTCACACAAACGAACCACTCTTCGCAAGCTCCACTTGCGTGGCGGGCAAAGGTCCCTAAGCCCAGAGGGCCGGGATGGCGGTCTGCCGCAGGCAGACTTTAGCCATGTGCCCGCCCTACAGCAGGGCCACGGCCCGCGAGGCCGGAAACTCTCATCCAGTAGCACAGGCATCCTGCCTGTGCAGGCTTACCCACGCCCGCCGCCCATATTGTCATCCCGAGCCCGAGCGCCGGAGACACTCGGCTGTAATAAGGCGAGGGATCCATCCGGCGATGCTTGCGCAGCGCGTCGCCATAAAACAGCGGTCCTTTTTCAGCAGGGGACCGCCCCGCAAAGACCGATTGCACAGAGAGCGATGGATCTGCAGGCGCGACGCCCTTGCAGTACAATGAAGCGCACGCCTCAGCGCGTTGACAAGCCGTCCTCACTTCGGCGATAATGTGGCCCCCGCGCGGGACACCACTAGATCAGGAGGCGAACGTTGGGCGAGCGACAATTGCTGATGATCCCCGGGCCGACGGCCGTACCCCAGAGCATCCTCCTGGCCGGCGCCAGGCCCATGATCAACCATCGGGGGCCGGAGTTCAAGGCGGCCCTGGAGGCGTGCACCGAAGGTCTCAAGAGGGTTTTCAGGACCAAGGACGAGATATTCATCCTCACCGCCTCCGGCACGGGCGGGCTGGAAGCGGCGATCGTGAACTTCCTCTCCCCCGGCGACCACGTGCTATCGGTCAGCATCGGCGTGTTCGGCAACCGGTTCGCCTCCATCGCCTCCACCTATGGCGCCGAGGTGGAAAAACTGGACTTCGAGATGGGCCAGGCGGCCGATCCGGCGAAAATCAAGGCCCGCCTCGACGCCGACACCGGGAAGGAGATCAAGGCCGTCCTGGTGACCCACAACGAGACCTCCACCGGCGTCACGAACGACCTGGCCGCCATCGGAAAGGTGGTGCGCGAGCACGGCGCGCTGCTCCTGGTGGACGGAATCTCCTCCCTGGTGGCCATCGATTTCCGGATGGACGAGTGGGGGGTGGACGTGATGGTGGCCGGCTCGCAGAAGGCCTTCATGGTGCCGCCGGGTCTGGTCTTCGTCGCCGTCAGCAAGCGCGCCGCGGAGGCGATGAAGACCGCCGAGATGCCGCGGTTCTACTTCGACCTCCAGCGGGCCCGGCAGTACCTCGAACAGGGCCAGACCCCGTGGACGCCCGCGGTTCCCCAGGTGCTACAGCTGCAGGCCGCATTGCAGATACTGGAGCGGGAGGGGCTGGACAACTGCCACGCGCGGCACGCGCGGCTGGCCGGGGCGGTGCGCGCGGGAGTGAAGGCGCTCGGCCTGAAACTGCTGGCCGACGAATCGGTGGCGAGCAATGCCGTGACCGCGGTGCGCGTGCCCGAGGGGGTGAAGGTGGCCGATCTGCGCGGGCTGATGCTGGACAAGTACGATGTGGTGCTGGCCGGCGGGCAGCAGAGCCTCAAGGAAAAGATCTTCCGCATCGGACACCTGGGGCTGGTATACGAGACCGATATCATCGCCTGTCTCGGGTGCCTGGGGCTCGCCCTGAAGGAACTCGGGTGGGACTGCGACCCGGGGGCCGGAGCCGCGGCCGCGGTGCAGGCGCTGAGGGGCTGAGCGGTGAGCGACACCGGGCGCAAGTGGCGGGTGCTGGTCACCGATAAGCTGGCCGAGGCGGGCCTGGCCGCGCTGCGGGAGTCGCCGGACGTCGAGCTGGTGGTCAAGACCGGGCTCGGCCTCGACGAACTGCTCCAGGAGATCGAGCACGCGGACGCCTTGCTGGTGAGAAGCGCCACCAAGGTGACCGCGGAGGTGCTGGAGGCCGCGGCCAGGCTGCAGGTGATCGGGCGCGCCGGCGTGGGGGTGGACAACATCGACGTGGAAGCGGCCACCCGCCGGGGCGTGGTGGTGTGCAACTCCCCCGAGGGCAACACCATCGCCGCCGCGGAGCACACGTGGGCGCTGCTGCTGGCGGTGGCGCGCAACATCCCCGCGGCCAACGCCTCCCTGAAGGCCGGGGAATGGAAGCGCAGCGCGTTCGTGGGCGTCGAGTTGTTGAACAAGGCGCTCGGGGTGATCGGGCTGGGCAAGATCGGCGCGGAGGTGGCGGCGAGGGCGCGCGCCTTCGGCATGACCGTGCTCGCGCACGATCCGTTCGTCTCGGCCGAGCAGGCGGAGCGCCTGGGCGTGGAACTGGTCGACCTGGACGACTTGCTGGCCCGATCCGACTTCATCACCGTCCACGTCCCCCTGACCAAGGACACCCGCGGCCTGTTGAACGCGGAAACCCTTTCCCGGGTGAAGCCGGGCGTGCGCATCATCAACTGCGCCCGCGGCGGAGTGGTGGACGAAGCGGCCCTCGCAGAGGCCGTCGAGAGCGGCCGGGTGGCCGGCGCGGGGCTGGACGTATTCGAGCAGGAGCCCCCCACGGACAGCCCCCTGCTGGGGCTCGACCGCGTGGTGGTCACCCCCCACCTGGGGGCCTCCACCGCGGAGGCGCAGGTGAAGGTGGCGGTGGACGTGAGCCAGCAGGTGCTGGACGTGCTGCACGGCCGGCCCGCGCGCAGCGCGGTGAACGTGATGCCGGTGAGCGCGGAGACCCTGCGGACCCTCCAGCCCTACCTGGAGCTGGCGGAGAAACTGGGGCGCTTTCACGCCCAGCTCGCCGAAGGCCCCATGACCGGCGCGGAACTCGTCTTCGCCGGGCAGCTCGCGGACCACGACACCCAACTGCTCACCCGCGCCTTCCTGAAGGGCCTGCTGGAGCCCATCCTGGATATCCCCGTAAACCTGGTCAACGCCCTTCTGGTCGCGGAGGGCCGGGGGCTGAAGATCGTCGAGTCCCGCAGCCGGGAATCCCAGGACTACCTCAGTCTCATCATCTCCAAGGTCATTACCGACGGCGAGGAGCGCACCATCGCGGGCACGCTCTTCGGACACCGGGAGCCGCGGGTGGTGCGCATGGACCAGTATCGCATGGACTTCGTCCCCTCCGGCATCATGCTGGTCTCCATGCACATAGACAAGCCGGGGATGATCGGACAGGTGGGCACCATCCTGGGGAAGCACTCCATCAACATCGCCGGCATGCACGTGGGGCGGGCTCAGGCCGGCCCCGGCGGGCGCTCGGTGATGGTGCTGGCGCTGGACAACCCGGTGCCGGATGAAGTGAGGCGGCTGCTGCTCGAGGTGGACGGCGTCATGACGGCTCAGGTGGTCGAACTGTAGCCGTCCGCGGGACCGATCATCGCTTTTCCTCCGGGGACGCAGCCTTTCAGAACGGTGAAATGAAGATTCTCGTTACCAACGACGACGGCGTCCACGCGCCGGGACTGCTGGCGCTGAAGCAGTCCCTGTCCTCCCTGGGCCAGGTGGTTGCGGTGGCCCCGGAGCGCCCCCGCAGCGCCTCCAGCCACGCCATCACCCTCCACAAACCCCTGCGCCTGACGCGGGTGCTCCTGAAGGACGGCAGCGAGGCCTACGCGGGCAATGGAACCCCGGCCGACTGCGTGGCGCTCGGCACCAGCGCGGACGTGCTGGGCCGACCCGACCTGGTGGTGTCCGGCATAAACCTCGGCCCCAACCTTGGGGTGGATATCATCTACTCGGGCACGGTGGCGGCCGCCATGGAAGCCGCCATCTGCGGCCTGCCCGCCTTCGCCGTCAGCGTGGCCTCCAACCAGGCGGACGACTTCGCGCCGGCCGCGCGCTTCGCCCGCGCGCTGGCCGAGAAGATACTTTCCCAGGGCCTGCCGGAGGGCTGTTTTCTGAACGTCAACGTGCCCGCCGTGAGCGAGGAGGAAATCGCCGGCGTCACCCTCACCCGCCAGGGCCCGCTTCGCTACGACAACCGCATCGAGCGGCGCACCGACCCCCGGGGCGGGGTGTATTACTGGCTCACGGGGGAACGGGTCAACGACGGCGACGGGCCGGGGAGCGACGTCCACGCGGTCCGAAACAATTTCATCTCCGTGACCCCGGTGCGGCTCGATCTGACCGACGAGCGCGCGCGGGAGGCCCTGGACGGCTGGTCGTTCGACTGGCCGCCGGGCTAGGGATGGGACGTGGTGGACGGTGGGCATCTCCGGGCCGCCTATCTCGACCTGTCCGCAGCGGAACTGGCCGCCCGCGTCTCCGCGCTGCGCGCGCTGATGCATGGGTGCCGACTCTGCCCCCGCGCCTGCGGGGTGGACCGGGAGGCCGGGGAGACCGGGGAGTGCGGAGTGGGGGCCGACCCCGTGGTATCCTCCTACGGGCCTCACTTCGGAGAGGAGCGGCCCCTGGTGGGCCGGCATGGCTCCGGCACCATCTTCCTCACCGGCTGCAACCTCAAGTGCATCTTCTGCCAGAACTACGACATCTCTCACCTGCGACGCGGCCGCACGGTCACCGTGCGCGAGCTCGCGGACCTGATGCTCGATCTCCAGCGGCAGGGCTGTCACAATATCAACTGGGTCACGCCCACCCATCAGGCGCCCATGCTGGTGGAGGCGCTCGCGCGGGCGAGAGAGCAGGGACTGCGCGCGCCCGTCGTCTACAACTGCGGCGGATACGAGAGCCTGGAGGCGCTGCGACTCCTGGAGGGAATCGTGGACATATACATGCCCGACGCCAAGTACGGGGACAATCACACGGGCGCGCGGCTCTCGGGGGTGCCGGACTACTGGGATCGGTGTCGGGAGGCGCTGCGAGAGATGCACCGGCAGGTGGGGGACCTGCGCCTCGACGAGGAAGGGATCGCCGCGCGCGGGCTCCTGGTGCGCCACCTCGTGCTGCCGGAGGGAAGGGCGGGAACGGAGCAGGTCATGGCCTTCCTCGCATCCCTGAGCGCTGACACCTACGTGAACGTGATGGCCCAGTACCACCCAGAATACCGCGCCTCCGAGATGCCCGCCCTGAGGCGGGGCCTCACGGCCGCGGAATACCGGAAGGCCGTGGAGGCGGCGCGGAGCGCGGGCCTGCGCCGGCTGGACGAACGATGACGGCCCCCTCGGAAGCCGGCGCGATGTCGGGACACCGGCGCGCGGGCGCGCGGGCGCTCGCGGGGCTTCTCCTGTGGCTGTACGCGGGTTACGCGGCGCTGCTGTGGGCGGGGGGCGCGGGAAAGGGCTCCTGGTGGCAGGCGCTGTCCTGCCTCGGGGCCGCGCCGTTCCTGTTGTGGGTGGTGCTGAAGGTGCTGGGCGCGCCCAAGCGCCTTCTGCGGCGTCTGCCGCGCCCGGCCGCGCGGGCCGTGAGGGCGGTGACCGCGGCGCTTCAGTTCGCGCTTCCCTGGCTGGGCTGGTGGGCGCTGCTGGCCCTGCTCAACCCCGGGTTGCCCTCCCCCGCGGCGGCGCGGCTGGGCGGGTACATCGCCCTGTTCTCCTATCTCACCGGCATTGCGCTGGCCTTCGCGGCGCGGCCCAGGCCCCGCGATGTCACGGTCACCCGGGTGGAGGCGCCCCTGCCCCACCTGCCCGCGGCCTTCGACGGATACCGCATCCTCCACATCTCCGACCTGCACGCGGGATGGTGGCACCCGGAGCGCGAGCTGGCCGCCAAGATGGCCCTGGCGCGGCGGGAGCAGTGCGACCTGGCGGTCTTCACCGGCGACCTCGCCGACAAACACGCCGGCCGGGTGGCGCGGGCCGCGGAGGCGGTGGGCTCCCTGGAGGCGAGGGACGGCGTGGCGGCCGTGCTGGGCAACCACGACACCTGGGTGGGGGCGGAACTGGTGACGGAGGCGCTCCGCGCCCGCGGCGTGACCGTGCTGGTGAACGAGCACCTGGCGCTGCGCCGCGGCGGGGACGAGATTTTTCTCGTCGGGGTGGGAGACGCCTCCTACTCCGACGCCGACGACCTGCCGGCCGCGCTGGAGGGGGTGCCGGAGGGCGCATGCGTGATCCTGCTCAGCCACACCCCCGATATCCTGCGTGAGCCGGAGGCGGGGAGGGCCGCGCTGGTGCTGTCCGGGCACACCCACGGCGGCCAGATAGTATTGCCCCTGATCGGGCCGTTCTTCGTGACCGCGCGGGTGGGACGAAGGCTCGCCTCCGGGCTCCATCGGGTGGGGGAGCAGTGGCTGTTCGTCACCCGCGGCCTGGGCGAAGTATTCCCTCCTCTGCGCCTCGCCTGCCCGCCGGAGATCGCGGTAATCACGCTGCGCCTCGCCCCCTGACGAGCGGAGCCGGACCGGCTCAGGCCCCGAACTTCTCCTGCACCCCCATCAGATTGGTGAGGATGGGCATCAAGTCCCGGCCCCGCACCCGCACCAACCCTCCTCCGACCACCGCCCTCTCGGAGAAGGCCTGCACTCCGTCCGGCCTCACGTTAGGCCCGTGGATGGCCAGCGGCACGGTGTCGCCGGTGTGGTCTCCGAACGAGATGGGGGTGGAATGGTCCGCGGTGACGGCCAGGTGGAGGTCGCCGGGCGCGTGATCGAGCACATAGCGCGCCAGCGCGTCCAGCTTCTGCGCGGCCGCCATCTTCTGCTGCGCCTTTCCGTCGTGTCCGCCCAGGTCCGGGGCCTTGAGGTTGCAGAGCACGAAGTCGTGGCCCTCGAGCATCTCCACGATCTTCCGCGCCAGGGCGAGTTCATCGGTGTCCATGCCTCCGGTCGCCCCCGGCACCTCCGGCACGGTCATCGCCAGGTAGCGGCCGATGCCCGCGATCAGGCCGGTCTCCACCACGCACGCGCCGGCGATGCCGTACTTCTCCGCGAACGGAGTCAGGTGCGGCGCGAGCCCCGCCCCGCGGGGCATGACGACATTCGCGGGAGGCTTGCCCTCTTGTTCCCGCTCCCTGTTGACCGGGTGATCCTTCAACTTCTCCCAGGAGCGCAGCACGAACTGGTTGAGGATGCGGGCGGCCTTGGCCGAGGGCTCGTCCTCCCCGCGCGCCGCGTGGGGGGCCACCCCCTCCTCATGGGGGTCCACATCGCTCACCTTCGGCCCCAGCCCCGGGCCGCGCAGGATGAGGGCGGCGCGGTGCTCCACCGACTCCTTCACCAGGCAGGTCACATCCTCGATCACCATTCCGTTCACCGCGGCCGCCAGCTCCGCGGTGCCGGAGGCGATGCGGCCCGCCCGGCGGTCGGCGATCTTGGCGCCGGAGAACTCCTCACCCTCCAATTTCAGCTCGCCCTCGAGGGTGGCGAAGTTGCAGCGGAAACAGACGTCCCCGTGCTCCACCTCCATCCCGATCCCCAGCGCCTCGAAGGGCCCCCGGCCCGTGTACACCCGATAGGGGTCGTAGCCCAGGATCGCCAGATGGGCGGTGTCGCTTCCCGCCCGCACGCCGGGGCCGATGGGGTCCATCTGACCACACTCTCCATCGGCCGCGATCGAATCCAGCGTGGGCGTGTCCGCCGCCTCCAGGGGGGTCCGTCCATCCAATTCGGCCACCGGGCGGTCGCCCAACCCGTCGCCGATGAGAATCACTGCTTTAGTCCTGTCTGCCATGGTGCATCATCTCCTTCAATAATACATTTCGCCTCAGGGAAGCACGATCTCCCCGAGCGCCACCGCCCGCCGCGCGCCCGTGACGGAGGGCAGGTTGGCAGGCCGGCCCAGCATGGTCTCGTTGCCCAGCACGGCGAAGGCGAGCGCCTCCTTTGCTTCGCTGCTGAGGCCCAGATCCTCGTGGGTGAGGAGGCGGCCGGGAAGACGCGCCGCCAGCATCCGGCACAATGTCGGGTTATACCTTCCCCCTCCCCCCACTATTACCTCGTCGATTTCTCCCCGCGGCTCCAGGAAACGGCGGTAACCATCCACAATCGACTCCACGGTAAAGGCGGTCACCGTGGCCGCCAGGTCGTCTCCCCACACCCCCGACGCGCGCGCCCTGGCGACCACCTCCTGGAGGAAGGCGTCGCCGAATTCCTCCCGGCCGGCCGACTTGGGGGGAGGGCGGGAGATGAACTCGTGCCCCATCAACCAGTCGAGCAGGTCCGCGTCCACAGTCCCCCGCGCCGCCATCTCCCCGTCCCGGTCACAGCCGATATCTCCACCGCTCACCGCGCGCGCCACGCCGTCGATCAGCATATTCCCGGGGCCGAGATCGAAGCCGATCACCTCCTCGGGCCCCGCGCCCGCGGGCAGATAGGTGACGTTTGCGATGCCGCCGATGTTCTGCACCGCGCGCGCCCTCTCCGGGTGCCGCAGCAGCGCCCAGTCCGCGTAGGGCGTCAGGGGCGCGCCCTGCCCGCCGGCGGCGATATCGCGGGGCCTGAAGTTCGCCGCCACAGGAAGGCCGGTGAGCTCCGCGATCACCGCCGGCTCCCCCAGCTGCATGGTGTATTCGCCGCCCCGGTGGCACACGGTCTGGCCGTGAGAGGCGACGAGGTCCACCTCGCCGCGGGAGATGCCGGCGCGGGAGATGAGGTCGAGGGCGGCCTCGGCGAACACGCGGCCCAGGCGGAAATTCATCCCGCACACCTCGGAGACGGGCGCGTCGGGCGCGAAGAGCCGGAAAAGCGCCTCCCGCAGCGCGGGGGCATAGGGGGTGGTGTGGAACCGCTCCACCCGCGCCTGCAGGGTGGATCCCGCGCCGGATATCTGCACCAGGGCCGCGTCCACCCCGTCGGCCGAGGTGCCGGACATCAGGCCTATCACCCTACGGGTGTGTTTGCGCGCATATCGCGAAAGCACGTCCATCATCGTTCACCTGCTGCGGCGAACGCAGCCTCCGGAGGTCAACCACGTCGGTGCCGGGGTAGTAGGCGCGCAGGATCTCCGCCGCCGTCTGCCCCGCCAGCGCCCTTCCCCGCGCGCCCCACTGGCAGAGCCCGATGCCGTGCCCGTAGCCCTTGCCGGTGAAGACCACCCCGCGGGGCCGGCCGGCGGCGTCGCGCTGGACGGTGAGCCGAAAATCGGTGCTCCTGAGGCCCCGCGGTCCCGCCAGCCCGGTCCCGAAAAGCCACCTGATGCCGTCCCCGCGCACCCGGTAGCGGGCCCGCGCGGTGACCACCTCCAGCCAGATCACGCGCCCGTCCCGCCCCCGCGCCGCCACGCGGAGCGCCTTCAGCCTGCCAGGCTTCAGCCCCGGCCGCCCCAGCACAGTGCCCAGATTCGAGAAGACCAGACGATCCGCCTCCCGCCAGGAGAGGCGCTTTGTCCAGCCCAGTCCGAGCCCCGCCGCGCAGTAGGGAGCGCCCTCCGCCCCCGGGGCGCGGTCCGAGACGCCGCGCAGGTAAGGCAGGATCTTGTCGCGCCTCACCTCCCAGGCGGGGGCGGTGTGCCCCCCGCAGGCGGAGTGGTACATGGCGTCCACCAGCAGGCCGTTCCAGACCAGCACCTGCCCCGCGGTCTCCCGCGCCGCGCGCCAGGCCTGTGAATCCGCCCCGGGCGCGCCCCGGTAGACCTGGCAGTGCACGCGGCTGCACAAATCCGCCCCCTGGCGCGCGTGGTCGCCCAGGTGAAAGAGCGCATAGGTGCGGGCGGCGACGGCCTGGGCCTTCATCGCCTCCAGGGGAAAGGAATCCGGCAGCTCCGCGTCCACCACCCCGGCCACATAGTCCTCCAGGTCGGCCGACTCCACTACCCGCAGGCGTCCGCCGGCCGCGCGGAAACTCAGGGCGCCGAAAAAGCGCCCTCTCCTTCCCTCTGCGGAAACCGTGGTCTGCGCCCGCGTGCGCGGCCGCAGCAGCAGCTCCGCGGCCGAGGCGCGGAAACGGCCGCTCGCCACGCGCACCCGGCCCCCTTGCGGCCGAAACGTGAGCAGCGCGCCCGCGCCCATCAGCCCCAGTTTCTCTCCGGTCTCCCCGTCCACCAATTCCGCCGGCCCGCTCGGCCGCGCGGACACGCGGCGCGCGCCCTCGAACACCAGCACCCTCACCCTGGAGCCGCCGCCGGCATAGGAGGCCACCGAGGAGGCGGTCACCTCCCGGGGCAATCCTCCCCCCAGGGCCGCCTGCCAACACAGCGCGGCCGCCGCCAGCCAGGCGCCCGCGGTCACGAGCGCATCCATCCCCGCCCCCGCAGCCAGGCGGGCAGCTCCGCGATGCTGCCGATCACCGCCTCCGCCCCGGCCGCCAGCAGCTCCGCGTCCGCGCTGGCCCCCGTCCTCACGCCGAGGCAGTGGGCCGCGCCCGCAGCCCGGCCGGCCTCGATATCGAAGACGTGATCTCCCACCACCACGGCCTCGGCGGGGCTGCACCCCAGCGCGGCGAGGGCGCGCCGGACGTGGTCGGGGTCGGGCTTCACCCGCGGCACGTCATCGCGGGCCAGCAGGATATCATAGGCGGCGAGGCGGGAGAGCACCCGCTCCGCGACGGCCCGGCAGTTGCGGGTGATGAGGGCCACCTTGAGGCCGGCCGCGCGGAGTTCGGAGAGGGCCTCGCCGGCCCCGGGGATGAGCCGGGAAGAGCGCGCCCCATGAAGCTCGATCTTCCGCACCGCCTCCTCCGCATCGGCGCGAAATCCCTCCCCCCGCTCCCCCAGCGCCTCGGCGATGAACGCGATGCGCTCCACGATCCCGCGGGGCTGGTCCGCCGTCTCCTCGAAGCCCCACCTCTTCGCCACCGCGGAGACCACCGCGCGCATGGCGTCGAAGTCATAGGGACAGGTGGCGACCGTTCCGTCTACATCCAGCACCACCGCCTCGAGGGGGGTCACCGCGGCTAGTCCGGCGCCTTCACCACGAGGGTGGCGTTGTGCCCGCCGAAGCCGAAGGAATTGGTCATCGCCACCCGCACCTTCACCTCCCGCGCGGTGTGGGGGACGTAGTCGAGATCGCACTCCGGGTCCGGGTCGTCCAGGTTGATGGTGGGGGGAACCACTCCCTCCGCGATCGCCTTCAGGCAGGCGATCAGTTCCACCGCCCCCGCCGCGCCGAGCAGGTGCCCGGTGACGGACTTGGTGGAGCTGCAGGGCACCTCCTTGGCGCGGGCGCCGAACACGCGCTTGAGCGCCACCGTCTCGGCGGGGTCCCCGGTGGGGGTGGCGGTGCCGTGGGCGTTGACGTAATCCACGCTATCGGCCGGCAGGCCGGCGTCCTCCAGCGCCTGCTCCATGGACCTCGCCATGCCGTCCCCATCGGGGCAGGGGGCGGTCATGTGGTAGGCGTCGGCGGTGGCCCCATAGCCCGCCAGTTCGCCGAGCCATTCGGCCCCCCGGGCGCGCGCGTGCTCCAATTCCTCCAGCACCACCACCCCCGCGCCCTCGGCCATCACGAATCCATCGCGCGCCCGGTCGAAGGGCCGGCTGGCGCGCTCCGGCTCGTCGTTGCGCCGGGAGAGCGCGCGCATGGCGCAGAATCCCCCCACCGCCAGGGGCGAGACCGCGGCCTCGCTGCCGCCGGCGATCATCGCGTCGGCCTCCCCGCGCTGGATGATCTTCATCGCCTCGCCGACGGCGTGGGCGCTGGTGGCGCAGGCGCTGGCAATGCCGAAGTTGGGCCCCCGCGCCCCGAACTGCATCGCCACCCGCCCGGAGGCCATGTCCATGATCAACATGGGGATGAAGAAGGGGCTGATGCGGTTCGGCCCTTTCTCCAGCAGCACCCGGTGCTGAGCCTCCCAGGTGTGGGTGCCGCCGATGCCGGAGCCGATCAGCACGCCGACGCGCGCCGAGTTGCGCTCGCCTATCTCCAGCCCGCTGTCATCGAGCGCCATCTTGGCGGCGCCGACCGCGAGCTGAACGAAGCGGTCGCTGTGGCGGGCGTCCCGTCCGCTCATCCAGGCGGAGGGGTCGAAATTCTTGACCTCTCCGGCGATCTGGGAATCAAACTTCGAGGCGTCGAACAGGGTGATACGCGTGATGCCGGAGCGGCCCTCTCTCATCCCCTCCCAGGTGACATCCGCGCCGATGCCGAGAGGGGTGACCGCGCCGATCCCGGTTACCACTACGCGTCGGTCCATGGTAGCTCCTGGGGTGCTGATATCAGGCGGCCCGGGCGAGGTCACTCACCCGGGCCGGACGACACTTGCCCATAGAGAGACCGGCTATGATCCCGAACCCTTCTTGGACTCGATGTACTTCACTACATCGCCCACGGTCTTGATGCCGTCGGCGTCCTCCTCCGGGATGTCGTCCAGGTCGAACTTCTCCTCGATCGCCATCAGCAGCTCCACCAGCGTCAGCGAGTCCGCCCGGAGATCGTCCTCGAACGAGGAATTCGGTGTGACCGTGTTCCGATCCACGTCCAGCTGCTCGGCGACCAGTGTCTTGACTTCCTCCAAGATCGCTTCGTCCATGCGCGCCTTCCTCCATCCATCAACCTAGCATGAGTTTTTCGACGATGCTGCGAGGCCGCGATTCGTCCCCAGCCGGCCCCTGCGCCTCCTGTCCCGCGGGCGACAGCCCGCCCGCAAACGCATACTCGGATGCGCCGAAGGCGTCCGTCATATATCACATATGCATTCCCCCGTCAACCTGAATCACTTGCCCGGTGAGGTAGGAGCCCGCGGGCGATGTCAAAAAGGCCGCCACCTCCGCCACGTCCTCCGGCCGGCCCAGGCGCTTAAGGGGAATCATCTCGGCCAGCCTCTCTCTCGCCTCCTCGCTCAACTCGTCCGTCATCGGCGAGATGATGAAGCCGGGGGCGATGGCGTTGACGCGGATCCCCCGGGGCGCCAGCTCCCGCGCCAGGCTCTTGGTGAGCCCGATCAGCCCCGCCTTGGAGGCCGCATAGTTGGCCTGCCCGGCGTTGCCCATCAGCCCCACCACGGAGGCCATGTTGACGATGCACCCGGACCGCTGCCGGATCATCACCTTGGCGGCCGCGCGGGCGCAGTAAAAGGCGCCGTCCAAGTTGATCTCCAGCACCATCCGCCACTGCTCGTCGGTCATGCGGGCCACCAGCCCGTCCCGCGTCACCCCCGCATTGTTGACGAGCACATCCAACCGACCCATCTCCCCCACCACCCGCTTCACCATCGCCTCCACCTGGTCGGAGTTGCGCACATCGGCGGTGATCGCCACCGCCCGCCGCCCCAGGCCGCGCACCTCCTCGGCCACCTGCTCGATTTCCTCCGCGCCGGCGGGAATGTCGTTGAGCGCGATGTCCATATCCCGCCCCAGCCGCAGGGCTATCGCCCGACCGATGCCCCGCCGCGCTCCGGTCACCAGCGCGACCGGAGTCTGTGCGTCCCCTTGCTCGACTGAACTCGTCATTTGGCAACCTCCTCCACGACGGCCTGCACCTCCTCCGGCGCGCCCGCGGGGAGGCACCGGAGCTCCACCGATATTCTTCGCATCAGTTTCGTCAGCACCTGCCCCGGCCCCGGCTCCACGAACAGCCCGATCCCCCGCGCCCGCATGGCGCGCACGCACTCGGTCCACCGCACCGGGCTGGTCATCTGCGCGGCCATCGCCCGCCGCGCCGCCTCCGCCTCCGTCACCGCCTCCGCGGTCGCATTCACCACCACCGGGATCTTGGGGTCCCCAAGGGGAACCCGCGCCGCCAGCTCGGAGAAGGCGCGCGCGGCATCCTCCATCAGCGGGGAGTGGAAGGCCCCGGAGACGCGCAGCGGTATCGTCTTCCCTCCCGCGGCCTTCGCCAGCTCCCTCACCCGCTCCAGAGCCGCCTCCTCGCCGGAGACGACCACCTGTCCGGGGCAGTTGTAGTTGGCGGGCACCACCACCCCGGCCGATTCCGCCTCCCGGCAGATCTGTTCGACCTGCTCGTTGGTGAGCCCCATCACGGCCGCCATGCCGCCGGGCCGCCTCCTCCCGGCCTCCTCCATCAGCTCCCCGCGCCGCCGCACCAGCCTCACCGCCTCCCCGAAGTCGAGCGCCTCCGCCGCCACCCAGGCCGAGAACTCCCCCAGGCTGTGCCCCGCCACCACCGAGGGGCGCACGCCCCGCTCCGCGAGCACCGCGTTCCAGGCGAGACAGGTGGTGAGCAGGGCAGGCTGAGTGACATCGGTGCGATTGAGCAGCGCCTGGTCTCCGGTGGTGCAGATCTCCGCCAGATTCAGCCCCAGCACCTCGCTCGCCCGGTCGAAGAGCGCGCGGGCGACCGGCTCCCGCTCGATGAGGGCGGCGGCCATGCCCGCCCGCTGGGAGGCCTGCCCCGGGAAAACGAAGGCCACCCGCTCTGTGGAGGCCGCTACCATCGCAGCACCATCGAGCCCCAGGCGAGCCCCGCGCCGAAACTGGACAGCAGCACGTTGTCGCCCGGCTTGATGCGCCCCTCCTTCACCGCCTCGTCCAGGGCCAGAGGGATGGAGGCGGAGGAGGTGTTGCCATAGCGGTCGAGGTTGGTGATGAAGCGCTCATAGGGAAGGTCGAAGCGCTTGGCGGAGGCCTCGATGATGCGGTAGTTGGCCTGGTGGGGCACCACCACATCGATGTCCTGCATGGTCAGGCCGGCATTGGTCACCGCCTCCTCGGAGGACTCGGCCATCGCCCGCACCGCGAACTTGAACACCTCTTGGCCGTTCATGGTCAGGTAGTGCTGCCTCGCGGCCACCGTCTCCTCGCTGGTCGGGAGACGGGAGCCGCCGGCGGGTATCATGAGCGCGTGCGCGTTGGTGCCGTCGTTCCCCAGCGCATAGGCGAGCACCCCCCTCCCCTCTTCCACCGGCCCCACCACGGCCGCACCCGAGGCGTCGCCGAAGAGGACGCAGGTGCTGCGATCCTCCCAGTTCGTGATCTTGGACAGCGTCTCCGCCGCCACCACCAGCGCGTGGTCGTAGACTCCGGTGGCGATCATCTCCCTCGCCACCGCCAGCCCGTAGACGAACCCCGTGCAGCCCACCACCAGATCGAAGGCCGCCGCGCGGGGCGCGCCCAGCCGGTGCTGCAACAGCGAGGCGGTGCAGGGGAAGATGGTGTCGGGGGTGACGGTGGCCACGATGATCAACTGGATGTCGGAGGCGGCCATCCCCGCCTCCTCCAGCGCGCGCCGGGCGCTCTCCACCCCCAGGTCGGAGGAGGAGGTGTCCGCGTCTGCGATCCTCCGCTCCCGAATCCCGGTGCGGGTGCGTATCCACTCATCCGTGGTGTCCACCATCTTCTCCAGATCGAAGTTGGTGAGCACCTTCTCCGGCGTAAATGAACCAGTGCCTAATATGCCGACTGAACGCAGTTCTGAATTCAACCGTGCAGCTCGCTCTCTCTTTCCCCGCCCGATCCTACAGGCACCCGCGCCTTCTCCCGCTCTCCGCCGAAGCGTTCCCTCAGCGCCTCGACCACCCCCCGATCGGCGAGGTCCTTGGCCACCCGCAGCGCGCTCGCCACCGCGCTGGCGTTGGAGCGGCCGTGCCCGATGACCACGACGCCGTTCACGCCCAGCAGCAACGCGCCTCCGTGGGAGGCGTAGTTGAGCTCCCGCGCCAGCCCCTGCAGCGCCGGCCGGGAGAACAGCGCTCCCAGGCGGCTCCTCCAGTTGGAGGCCAGGGACTGCTTCACCATCTCGAAGAAGAACTCCGCGTAACCCTCCACGCTCTTCAGGAGCACATTGCCCGTGAACCCGTCACACACGACCACTTCCACCTTGCCCCTGGCCACATCCTGCCCCTCGATGTTTCCGACGAAGTTGAGCTCCGATTCCTGCAACAGGGGCAGCGTATGTTTGACCAGCGCGTTTCCCTTGGAGGGCTCCTCGCCGATGCTCAACAGGCCCACCCGCGGGCGGTCCGCCTCCAGCACGCAGCGCGCGTAGTGCTCTCCGATGCGCGCGAACGCCAACAGGTGCTCCGGCCGCGCGTCCACGGTGGCCCCCACGTCCAGCACCACCACCCTCCCCCGGCGGCTCGGCAACAGGGAGGCGATGGCCGGCCTCTCCACCCCGGGCAGCAGGCCCAGTCTCACCAGCGCGGCCCCGGTCATCGCTCCGGAGTTGCCGGCCGACACCACTCCGCAGGCCCGGCCCCCCCTCACCAGGTTGACGGCCACCATCACCGAGGAATCGCGCTTGCGCAGCAAGGCCTGCCCCGGCGACTCGTCCATGCCGATGATCTCGCCGGAGTGCACCACCTCCAGGCCCGGGGCCGCGCGATGCTTGGCCAGTTCCTCCTTCAGGCGCGTCTCATCGCCCACCAACACCACCGGAATGGAGAAATCCCTGGCCGCCCGCACCGCGCCGGCCACCGTCGCCTCGGGGGCTCGGTCCCCTCCCATGGCATCCAACGCCACTGGTCTCGTCGTACTCAATACCGCGCGCCTCCCGCAGTCTCGCCCGCGGCCCGCGCCATCGCTTCCCCGCTCGGCCGCGCGCCCTTCTTCGCACATACACCGTTACCACAACCCCAGGCGCAGGCCATACACAACCGGGGGCCCGCAACCCGGGCTGGGGTCCCGCCTCGGCGGGGTCAGCAGGAATCGAGGGCCGCGGCGGCCGGCGCCTGGAGCAGAGAGGAGCTCAGCTCCGTCCCCGATGGATGTGGGGCTTGATCTCCACCACCTGCCGCCCCGCGTAGTTGCCGCAGGCGGGACAGGCCTGATGCGCGAGCTTGAGAGCCCGGCAGTCCGGACAGGGGATCAAGTTCGGCGCCTTCGCCTTCCAATTGGCTCGCCGCTTGTTCTGGCGGCTTACTGAATGTCGTCTCTTTGGCAGTGGCACAGGTTCCTCATCCTTTCGCATACATCTCCGGCCCGCTCAACCTCCGCGCGCGCCGTCCTTCAGCAGCTCCCCCAACTTCGCCCATCTCTCATCACCCGGCGTCACGGCGCAGTCACACGGCGAGCGGTTCAGGTCGGCCCCGCATTGAGGACAGATGCCGCGGCAGTCCTCCCGGCAGAGGAATGACATCGGAGCCCCGGCCACCACCTGCTGGCGCACGAACTCGTGCGCGTCCAGCACGTAGTCGCTGATGGCGGCCAGCTCGGGCTCTTCCCTGTCTATCGTCTCTATGTCGGCGCCGGCCCCCTCGGAGGCGAACTCCTCTTCTATCTCCAGATCGAGGTCCAGCTCGCCCTCCGCGAGGCAGCGGACACAACTCATCCTCAGCCTGGCCCGCAGCCGGCCCCGGATCAGCAGCAGCGAGCCGGCGTTCTCGACGGTCAACTCTCCCGTCACCGGGCCGACGCAGGCGGCTCCCTCGGAGGCGCGGATACGCTCGGAGATGGCGAACCGTCCCCGCGCGCCCGGCGTTCCTGCGATGTTGGCGAGGTCAATCTTCAAACCTGCTCACCGTTCCTCGACACCCACCACAGAACCGGGCGCATCGCCGCCACGCGGAAGTGCGCCCGACCCCGGCAGGGGGTCGGCCCTCTGCCCTTGCATGATAGGCGGGCACGGGAAGCGTGTCAAGTCGAGCCGGGTCGTTCGCCGGGGGCTGCGGGCCGTATCGAGCGCCGGCGGCGGGCACTGGTTGGTATCCGGCCAGATGAAATATGGAATAACAGAGTAGCCACAGGGGAGCGCAGATTCCTCCCATCCGGGTGAATCGCGTTCCGAGCTTGCGGCAGCGCGGGATACAACAGCCTGCCTTCGCCTCCGGGCCGCGGCCGTTGCGGTTGCGTGTCATGAGCCCGGGCGGGCGGAGGCGCCGGCCGGAGGTTTGCGTTCGGGGGCCGCGACGAACGGCGCCGAACGGAGAGCCGCCGGCAGACCTGTCCCACGCTGCTGCTCGCGGCAATCCGCGCGGCCCTGGCCGCCGCGCAGGCAGGTTAGGAGGCCATGCGTAAGGAGTTCTCTGGAATCGGCGCAGTCTCCATGGTCACTTTCTTCTTGGCCGCCACCGTGGTGTGCTTGCAGCTCGTGCACAGCAAAGTGCTCCCCGCGTGGCCGCTGCCGGCAGGCGTGATCTGGATGCTGGAGATCGCCCTCTTCGGCCTCACTGTCTACCTCTGGCGACGAGCGATCTCCCTCGGGGCCTGGCTGCTGGCCATCGCCGCCGGGGTGGCGGTGCGTCTGGGCATCACCTATGCCTCCGCATTCGCCTATTCGCTGTTCGTCCCCAGCGTCTCCCACCAATGGGCGCTGACCGAGATGAACGCCACCCTGCCGCGGCTGTGCACCGCGTTCTTCGCGCTGGTGGTCCTCTACCCGCTCCGCTCGCTGCTGCCGGAGAGATCGTCGCGGTCCAAGGCGCGCGCGCGCTCCGATTCGCCGGCCGTGGCCTTCGCCTTTCAGGATGCGCAGAACAAGAATGACGCCGAAGATCCCGCGCTCTGGTTCGTGAGAGGCGAAGAGAAGATTCCCGTCTGGCTGGACGCGCAGCGGGGAGGCGGCGCGGACACCCTGGTGGCGTCCTCACCGCCGACCGAACGGATAGAGGGAGACGTCGAGATCCCCGTGCGCGAGATCCTGGCGCAGATTCCGCAGGAGTTCGTGTCCGAAAAAGCGGATCGCCTGGACGGCAGCGAGATGGTCCCCTTTCCTCTCGCCGCCATCCTGCCTCAACTCAAGGAGGCGCGCGTGGTGGTTCGCTTCGACGAACTGTGCGAGAGGCTGCCGGACGGCGTGATAGACGCCTCCGAGACGCGCAGGCTGGAGGAGGCGGAGACGCCCCTGGTGCTGCTTCCCCTGGAGCTGGTGGTGCCCAGGCTGCCCGAGGGCGTATTCTCCCTTCCCGCGCCCTCGCCCCCGGCGTGGGCCAAGCTCGAACTGACCGACAAGGTGGTATTCGCCCGCACCTAGCGACACCTCGGAACAAGGAACCTGCTCCTATGGCTTCTGTCAACTACGCGCTGAAAGAAATCGTGTGCAAGATCGTGTACTACGGCCCCGGCATGTGCGGCAAGACCACGAACCTCCAGCACATCCACCAGCACACCCAGCCGGACAAACGCGGCAACATGGTCTCGCTCGCGACCCCCGGGGAGCGCACCCTGTTCTTCGACTTCCTCCCCCTGGAGGCGACCCAGGTGCACGGATTCCGCACCAAGTTTCAGCTCTACACCGTGCCGGGACAGGTGATGTACAACTCCACCCGCAAGCTCGTGCTGAGAGGGGTGGATGGGGTGATCTTCGTGTGCGATTCCCAGTGGGAGAAGACGCGGGAGAACCTGGAGAGCTTCCGCAACCTGATCGAGAACCTCGGCTCCTACGGATACTCGCTGGAGACCACCCCCTACGTGGTGCAGTACAACAAGCGCGACCTGCCCAACATCGCGCCGGTGGAATACCTGCGGTATCTCATCAACCCCCGCCAGGTGCCCGACTTCGAGGCGATCGCCATTCACGGGGAGGGGGTTTTCGAGGCGCTCAGCGAGATCTGCTCGCTGGTGCTGGCCAACATCACCCACAAGCAGAAGGTGGGAATTGCCTGAGGCGAATGAGAGATGGCGCTTAGCGGAACATTCGAAGACATCAGTTTCGGGGAGTTGCTCCAGCTGCTGAACGTGGGCCACAAGAGCGGCCGGCTCACGGTGTGGCGCGGCAAGGACGCCGACCGTTCGGAGATCTTCATCCAGGACGGCGAAGTGGTGCGCGCGGTGTCGCGCCGGGAGCGGGGGCCGGAGGTGGTCTACCAGATACTGGGGTGGAGCAATGGAGAGTTTACCTTCGAGAGGCGCGAGGAGCCCGTGATCCGGGAGATCACGGAGAGCACCGAGCATCTGATTCTCGAGGGAATGAAGCGCTACGACGAATGGCAGCACCTGGAGCAAGAGGGGCCGGACATGCACGTGGTGCTGCGGCAGCGCGCCTACGCGGTGAACGCCCGCCTGGAGGAGCTCTCCCCCTCCGCCCAGAGCGTACTGCGGCTGGTGGACGCGCGGCGCAACGTCGCCACCATCATCCGGGAGAGCGGGCTGCCCCCCGCGGAGGCGTTTAAAGCGGTGACGGAGTTGTTGGTGGAGGGATTTGTGGAAGAATGGACACAGGGCACTCTCGAGGGAGATGTGCTCCCGGCCAGGGATCGTCTGCCCGAGCCGGAGGGTGCAATTGACTTCAATACCGACTCTTACTTCTCATCCAAGCGGCAGCTGTCCCAGCGGAAGGAGATGGCGGGGACGGCTCTTGCCGGCGGCGCAGGCCGGCGCAAGCCGTCGGAGACGTGAACGATGAATTGCGCGGTCGAGACAGTCGACGAGACGATAAGAGCGGGAGGGCCGGCGCGCGCCGCGGCCGGCGGCCCCCCGACCATCAACGCGCGCGGCGCGACGCCGGCGCAGGGGATGTGATCAATCATGGGCATACTGAGCAAGCTCGTTCCCAGAGCCAGCACCGTGGGGCTGGACATCGGCAGCAGCGGCATCAAACTGGTGCAGCTTCAGCGCACCAAGGAGGGAGTCGCGCTGCACAAGGCCGGCAGCGCCCCGACCCCGGCGGGAGCCATGAAGGCCGGGGTAATCGTGGATCCGCTGGCCACCGCCCAGGCCGTGCGCTCGCTCCTGGAGGCGCTCCAGATCGAAGGAGGGCAGGCGGTGGCAGGGGTGGCCGGCCCCACCGTAGTGGTGAGAGAAGTGCCGCTCCCCTCCATGTCCGACCGCCAACTCCGCAAATCCATCCAGTGGGAAGCCCGCAACTACATCTCCTTCCCGGTGGAGGACAGCGTGGTAGAGTTCGAGGTGCTGGACCGGGAGATCGAGGGAAACGCCGGCCAGATGAAGGTGATGCTGGTAGCGGCCCCCCGAGACATGGTAGACAGTCAAGTGGAGACACTGGAGCTCGCCGGTCTGGAGCCGCTGGCGGTGGAGACTCAGCCCTTCGCCATCATGCGGGGGCTGTCGGCCACCAACGGCCACTACCAGCTGACCGGGGAGACGACCGCCCTGCTCGAGATGGGCGCATCCTACACGGAAATAACCATCGTGAAGGGCGGACAATTCGTGCTGAGCCGGATGATTCCCATCGCCGGCAACGCCTTCACGGAAGCGATCAAGACCGCGCTGGAGATTTCGACTGAGGAAGCCAACGAGCTGAAGGAAAAGGCGATGCGGGTGGTCCTCAGCGAGGAAGAGCGCGCCACTCTCGACCCGGCCGCTCAGCAGGCGAGCCGGGCGATCGAGCCTCACCTCGACGAGGTGATCAGAGAATTGCGCCGCTCCCTGGCCTACTACGACTATCAACAGCAACAGCCCGATGCCACGGCCGGGGATCTGGGAGTGGCCCAGATCCTGCTCAGCGGCGGATCGGCGAGACTGCCGGGGCTCCCCGAATATTTCCAGGCCCAGCTCGGGGTGCCGGTCTCAGTGGTCAACGTGTTCGCCGGGGGCGAGGTGCAGGCCCAGGGCGTCAACCAGGAATATCTGGACGCCCAGGCCCCCTCCCTGCTGGTGGGCACGGGACTGGCTCTGCGAGAATTGATGCAGGACGCGCCCAAACACTCTGGGTCGCCGGAGGATCACCATGACCGTATGTGATATCAACCTGATTGCGGCTCGCCGCAGGCAGAAACAGCAAGCCCTGACCCTGATGAGGCTGGCGGTCTACTCGCTGATGGCCATTTCCCTGGGAATGCTCATCCTCTACGGATATGCGGTGGTGGAGAGCCGGAGGATGCTGGGGGAGATTCAGAACTACGACGCCCAGCTCGCCGACCCGAAGCTCGTGCAGAGCATGGAGCGGGTTACCTTCCTCGAGACCAAGATCTCGGACCTGGAGCCGCGCGTCGAGCTGCTCCAGAAGGTCCACGACAGCGAACAGGCATGGATCCGCATCCTTCAGGATGTCGCGGCCTGCCTGCCCCCCGGCACCTGGATGACCGACTTCAACTCCCAGCGGGTGGACAAGGAGCAATCCATCTCCATCAAGGGAATGGCGCCCAAACAGGCGGACGTCGGAGAGTTCATGCTCGCCCTGGACAAACCCTCCTGGAGCGGCGTCCCCAAACTGGGATTCAGCCAAGTCACCGGACGCCAGGGAGCCGGCGATCTCTTCAACTTCGAGATTACGGTGCCCCTCAAAAAGAAGATCGGGAGTGACCTGAAATGAAATCCGGCTCCGACCGCAAAGTAATCCTCGCTCTGCTCGCGATCGCCGCGCTCTGCGTGATCGGGCTCGGCGCATCCCTCTACCGTCACAAGGTGGCCCATCTCTCGCGCCTCGAAAAAGAGCTGACGGAGAAGAAGCAGAAGCTGGCGGAGGCCAAGGAGAAAGTCGCCGCCAAGGACGACCTGGAGGCCCGATTCTCCGAATTGCAGGACCAACTCGCCGTCTTGGAGCCCAGCCTTCCGGACGCGGCCTATATTCCCACCTTCCTGCGGCAGATCGAGAATCTGGCCGCCAAGACCAACAACCAGATCCTCATGATCCGCCCCAAAGAGCAGGAGAAAAAGAAGCCGGGGAAGGCCGTGAAGATCAACAACGAAACCGGTGAGGTGATCAAGGAGGACTCCAGCAAGAACAAGAAAGCGGGCTCCGGCAAGGGAGATCAGGCCGAGGAAGAACCCAAGCTCCCCTACGATAAGAGCGACATCGAGCTCAAGATCAAGGGAACCTACTGGAGCGTCGTCTCCTTCCTGGACGAACTGCAGAAATTCCCCAAGCTCATCTCCGTGAATGATCTTGCGTTCAGCCCGGAACGCGGGGGAGGTTCGGATCAGGGGCCGAACGCGGAAATAGACGCCACCCTGTCCTTGACAGCGGTGATCATGAAGGGAGGGAAGGGATGAACCGGCAAACCAGGGAGATCGGACTTCTGGCGATAGCACTCTTGGTGCTCGGCTTCTCCCTCTTCACCATGCTGCGGAGGTCGGCCCCGCCGGCGCCCAAACAGCAGCCGAAGCCGACGACCCAGGCCGACCGGCAGGCCCGGAAGGAAGCCAAGACGGAGGCAAACGAGGAAGAGTCGGGCACACCGGTCAAGGCAAAAGTGCGCAATCCGTTCGCCGCTCCTCCGGGCGCAGCGCCCGCGGAGGGAGCGCCTCCGACGGCGCCCCAGCCGGCGGAAAATCCTCCGGCGGCGGAGGGCGCCTCCGGGACGGCCGAGGGTGGTGAGGCGGCTCCTGAGGGTGAACAAGAGCCCACTATCCGCCTCTCCGGCATTGTTGTCGGGCAGCCAAGTGTGGCAGTAATCTATCAAGGCGACCAGCGCCGCTACGCGCGTGTGGGAGATCAGATCGGGGACTATCGCGTCCAGAGTATCGAGCATCAGGAAGTGGTGCTTGTCGGACCAACAGGTAAACTCATCCTTCGGATGGGAGGGAGGCAGTAACGCCATGAGCAGCAAGCAGCCCCACGGCGGACGAAAAGCCCGCCGCACAACGACCAGTCTGCGCGCCCTTGGCCGGGCGCGCGGGGCAGTGCGCAACGCCGTACTCATCGCCCTCGCCATGGTACTGGTCCTGGCGATGGCAACGGGGGGGGCTCTCGCCAATGGCCATGCCAAGCCCAACGCAACGGGCTCATCCTACCAGGGATCCACCCCTGTGGCGAGCCGCGGGGGCCCCGGCGGCCCACCCGCCTCCAGCGCGCGCTTCACGCTGGAGTTTGTGGACGCCGAGGTCGCGGACGTATTCCAGGCCCTGTCCACTCAGAGCGGCGTCAACATCGCCGTCAGCGGCAGCGTGACCGGCAAGACCACGCTGCGTCTGCGCAACGTCACCTTGGAGCAGGCGCTCACCATCGTCACCAAGCTCAACGGATACGACTACGCCTGGGTGAAAGCCGCCTACGTGGTGGGGACCCCCGAGGAAGTGCAGGCCATGCGGGTGGCGGACCTGCGGACTTCTGTGGTGGTCTTGCAGCACATAGAGCCGTCGCTCGCCCAGGAGGTCCTGAGCAAGTTGACGCCGGATGTGACGGTCTCCACGCAGAAGGGCTCCCGCACCATCCTGTTGCTGGCCCCGGAGGCATCTCTTGCCAAGGCGGAGCGGGCCCTGGCCCAGATTGACGTTCCCCCCCGGCCCTCTCCCCCGAAGACGGAGATGGTCTCCATCCGCTATCTGAAGGCGAGCCAGGTGCGCGAGATGATTACAACCGCGTTGCCGGACGTCACCGTACAGGAGGGCCCAGAGGAAAACTCACTCCTCATCACCGCCAACGAAAAGCAGTGGGAGGCGGTCCGCTCGCTCATCTCCGCATCTGACGTGGCCCCCTCCCCCGCGCAGGCCACCCAGGCCTTCTACCAGGTCAAGTACACCAGCCCGCAGGAACTGCAGAAGACCCTGTCGGCGCTGATGCCGGACCTCACCGTGACCCTGGCGCCCCGCTCCTACACCCCCGCGGTGCAGAAGGCGAGCACCGGCGCGGGCGAGACGGCGGGAATACTGAGCGCGCCCCAGTACGGCGGAGCCGGAGGCGGGGCCGGCGCCTCCAAGACTGCGGGAGTGGAGCAAGAAGCGGCCCCGGTCACCCATATCATCCTCTCCGGCGGCCCCTGGACGGTGGAGCGCGGGCTCAAGCTGGCCGAGAAACTCGACCGCGCCCCGCGCCAGGTGCGCATCAATGCCATGATCACGGAGATCAGCCGAGAGGACAGCTTGCAGCTGGGCATCGACTGGAGCGGTTCGGGCGAGGCCCCCGGTCTGGGCGACACCGGCGTCCCGGTGACCATGGGCGAATACCCGCCGGTGGAGGTGGACGAATCCGGAACCGCCACCCCGGGTAACGCCGATCTTCCCCGCGGACTGGAAGTCGGAAAAATCCAGCGCAGCTACCTCCAGTGGACGGCGAGCATCCGCGCCCTGGAGCAACAGGGCCGGGCCCGCATCCTCTCCAACCCGAGCGTGACCACCCTGGATGGACGACAGACCAGCCTCCACACCGGGGAAACCTACTACTACGAAGTGGCGATCGCGGCGGCGACCACCGGCGGCATCGTCAAAGACATCCGCACCTTCAACGTTGGCGTATCCCTGGACGTGAATCCACGGGTCAACGAGAACGACGAAGTCACCCTCACCATCGCGCCCACCGTGGCCGCGCTCAAAGGCACCACCGTGGCGCAACTCCCCATCGTGACCGAGCGGGCGGTAGTGACCACCGTGCGGGTGAAGAGCGGAGAGACCGCCGTGTTGGCGGGGCTGGTGAGCGACGGCGAACTGGTCACCCTTAAGAAGGTGCCGTTCCTGGGCGATCTGCCGTTGCTGGGAGAGCTTTTCAAGAGCCGCAAGCGATCCCCCAGCCATCAGGAAATCCTCATCTTCGTCACACCCACCATCCTGAACTGATCGCCGCCAACCCAAAACAACCAAACCATAAACAGGGGCCCGACGTTCGTCGGGCCCCTGTTCGCATTGGGCGGGACATTGCCCGCACAGACGGGAGCCCACCAGAGGATGGTTGTGACCTGCGCCACTCATTCGAGGCGGCTCCAAACGCCAGGAAAGCCCATGCGGAGGTGACGACGGCCACGGAGGCGGCTCCAAACGCCAGGAAAGCCCATGCGGAGGTGACGACGGCCGCGGAGGCGGCTCCAAACGCCAGGAAAGCCCATGCGGAGGTGACGACGGCCGCGGAGGCGGCTCCAAACGCCAGGAAAGTGACGACGGCCGCGGAGGCGGCTCCAAACGCCAGGAAAGAAAAAACATGGAATAAGGATAATGGACGGCGAAGGGGCCCGACCTTCGCGGTCGGGCTCCTTTTTTCGTGTGTGTTTGCTGCTACAAGCGGAGGGGTGCAGTGGGGAAAGAGAAGAGGGAGAAGACAGGGAGCGGTCTGTTCCAGCGATAACGTGCCCGGTTTCCGCGCCATGGGGGAAGCGGGCGCGTTCACCGGCCGATATTGCTCCGCTTTCTGTCGTACTGATGGGTCAAGTCGGGTGGATCGCCCGATGAGCGGGAGGAGAGTTTCGCGGCGAATACGTTGGGCGCCAGCAATTTCTGTCGTGCTGACGGGCCGAGTCAGGTGGATCGCTCGATGAACGGGAGGAAAGTCTCGCGGGAGTGGCGCAGGGCGCCAGCAAGGTAAAAAATGGAGACCAGAACGGTACTGGACATAATCAGGGAAGTGACGAACGTCTCGCCCGAGCAGTTGAAGAATGCGCTCGAGGTGCAGAAGGAGACGCGCGATCCGCTGGCCCAGGTTCTGGTGAACATGGGGCTGATCACGGAGAAGGACAAAGCGCGGATCCTGAGCCGGCAGTGGGGGATTCCGTATGTGGATCTGTCGGAGCGGCAGCTGGACAAGGACCTGCTGAAGATCTTCCCGATGCACCTGTTGCAGAGGTGGAAGGCGGTGCCGATCGGCCGCAACGGGCAGCGGCTGACGATGGCGATGGTGAATCCGCTGGACGTGTATGCGGTGGATCAGATGCGGCTGGTGGCGGGGACTGACATCGAGTCGGTGATCGCCACTCCGGACGACATCGCGGCCGCGCTGGGCCAGTCGGTCTCGACGACGGAGGAAATCGGGGCTGCTCTGCAGGAGATGTCGGAGGAGCTCGGGGGAGATCCTGGGGCGGACATCGAGCTGGAGGAGAAGAAGGGCGAGGACGACCTGAGCACAGACCAGCTGCTGGAGATGGTGGACGACGCTCCGGTGGTGCGATTGGCGAACCTGATCATCCGCCAGGCGATCAAGGACAAGGCGAGCGATATCCATATCCAGCCGGACGTGAACCGGGTGCGGATCCGGTTCCGGATCGACGGTATTCTACACGACACGATGACGGTGCCCAAGCGGGTGCAGGCCCCTCTCATCTCCCGCATCAAGGTGATGGCCGACATGGACATTGCGGAGAAGCGCGCCCCGCAGGACGGCCGAATTTCCCTGAAGATGAGCGGGAGGGAATACGACTTCCGGGTTTCGAGCAACCCGGGCGTACACGGGGAGAAGGTGGTGATGAGAATCCTGGACAAGCGGGGGGTCCAGGTGACTCTGAACCAGCTCGGAATCCCGCAGACGATGCTGGAGGAGTTCGAGGAGCTGATCCACCGCAGCTACGGGATCGTCACGGTGACGGGGCCGACCGGTTCGGGCAAGTCCACGACCTTGTACTCGGTGTTGAACACCCTCAACAGCCCGGAGAAGAACATCCTCACCATCGAAGATCCGGTGGAGTATCAACTCCCCGGGCTGACTCAAACCCAGGTGAACGCGCGGGCGGGGGTGACCTTCGCCAGCGCGCTGCGGGCGTTTCTGCGCCAGGACCCGGACATCATCCTGGTGGGCGAGATCCGGGACAGAGAAACGGCCCTCATCGCCACGGAGGCCGCGTTGACTGGGCACCTGGTGTTCAGCACCCTTCACACGAACGACGCGCCCACCGCGGTGGGCAGAATGATAGAGATGGGCGTCGAGCCCTTCCTGGTGGCGTCATCTGTGATCGGGGTGTTGGCCCAGCGTCTGGTGCGGGTGATCTGCCCGGAGTGCAAGGAGGCATACACCCCCCCTGCGGAGGCCTTCCGGCGGCTGAACCTGGCGATGGACATGGACTCCGTAACCTTCTACCGGGGCCGTGGATGCGAGCGATGCCGGGGGACGGGATACAAAGGCCGGATCGGCGTGTTCGAGTTGATGGTGATGAACGACCACATCCGCGAGTTGGTGTTGAAAAAGGCGCCGGCCCACCGCATCCGGGACGAGGCGCTGGACGCGGGCATGACCACCCTGCGGCAGGATGCCATGCAGAAGGTGCTGGAGGGCGTCACCACCATGGAGGAGGCACTGAGAGTTGTCTACACAGGTTAAGATCAAACCCAAGGGTCGTATGCGCATCGAGGACTACGCCCTCGACGAACTGCTCTCCCTGGCCGTGGAACGGCGGGCGTCGGACCTGCACATCACCGCCGGCCTGCCCCCGATGTTGCGGGTGGACGGGAAGCTCCAGCCCCTCAACTTCGAGCCGCTGGAGCCGCTGGAGACCCAGCGGCTGATCTACAGCACCCTCAGCGACCACCAGATCAGTTCGTTCGAGTCCACCCACGAACTGGACTTCTCCTATGGGATCAAGAACCTGGGTCGTTTCCGCGTCAATGTCTACATGCAGCGAGGCGCAGTGGGGGCCGCCTTCCGGCTGATTCCCAAGCGGATTCCCGCCTTCCAGGAGTTGGGGCTTCCAGGCGTGGTGCAGAGCCTCGCCTCCCGCACCAGCGGGCTCATTCTCGTCACCGGGCCCACCGGCAGCGGCAAATCCACCACCCTGGCCTCCATCATCGACTACATCAACGCCAACCGGAGCTGCCACATCGTCACCATCGAGGACCCCATCGAATACCTGCACACCCACCGCAAGGCGATGGTGAACCAGCGGGAGCTGGGCACAGACACGTTCCAGATCGCCGCCGCCCTCAGGTCGGTGGTGAGAGAGGACCCGGACGTCATCCAGATCGGCGAGATGCGCGACCTGGAGACCATCGATGCGGCACTCAAGATCGCGGAGACGGGACATCTGGTGCTGGCCACCCTGCACACCCGCAACGCTCCCCAGAGCATAGACCGGATCGTGGACGTCTTCCCCTCCCACCAGCAGGAGCAAATCAAGGTGCTGCTGGGCAGCACCCTGGAGGCGATCATCGCCCAGCAACTCCTGCCCAAGGCGACGGGGGTGGGGCGCGTGCTGGCGGTGGAGGTGCTGGTGGTGACCGCGGCCGTCCGCAATCTCATCCGAGAGGGCAAGACCCACCAGATCTACTCGGTGATGGAGACCGGCGGCGACCAGGGGATGCAGACCATGGACCGCTCTCTGGCGCTCCTGGTGCGCCAGGGAATGGTGACCGCGGAAGAGGCCGGCTCCCACGCCGTGGACTACGACAACTACCGCCGTTGGCTGTCCCACCTGTAAAGCGGGCCTCCCCGGCGGGAGTTTAGTTTGCGTCCGCCTGTGAGATAGCGGCCGGAATGCGGAATAGACTCTTGGGCCCCTCCCGGGGACCGCGCGCCTCGGGATTCGTCCCGGGCGCCGGCGGGGCAGTGCGACTCCCACGGGGAGCGATGTCGAACCAGAGGGAGAGAAGCCGTGGCTACATTTCGGTATAGCGCCATCGATTCGTCCGGCCGCACGGTGGCCGGCACCCTGGAAGCGGACAGCGTCGAGGTGGTCCGCGCCAAACTCTCGGAGCTCAGCTATCATATCCTAAACATCCGGGAATCCCGCGCCGGGGGCAATCTCAAGGGATTCTTCAACAACATCCAGCGGGTCAAACTCAAGGATCTCTCCGTCTTCAGCCGGCAGTTCGCCACGATGATCGACGCCGGATTGAGCGTGGTGAAATGCCTGGACATTCTGGAGAAACAGAGCCGCAACCCCAAGTTCAAGGAAGTCATCGCCCAGGTGAAGCACGATGTCGCCGGCGGCAGCAGCCTCACCGAGGCCCTGCAGAAACACCCGCGGATATTCTCCAACCTGTTCATCAACATGATCCGCTCCGCCGAGATGGGCGGCATCCTGGACCAGGTGCTGGCCCGCCTCGCCACCTTCCTGGAGAAGGAGCAGGAGACGCGCAACAAGGTGAAGTCCGCCATGACCTACCCGGCGGTGGTGTTCACCTTCGCCATGCTCATGCTGTTCGGACTGCTGTTCTTCGTTCTGCCCAAGTTCAAGGTCATCTTCGACACTATGGGCCTGAAGCTTCCGCTCACCACGAAGCTGATGCTCAACTTCTCCGATTACTTCAAGCACTATTGGTACCTGGCGGCGGTGCTCTTCATCGCCGCCGTGATCGGGGTTAAACTGTTCGCCCGCACCGGGAAGGGCCGGTATATGCTCGACGCGATGAAGTTGAAGCTTCCGATCTTCGGCGACCTGATCATGAAGACTTCCGTGGCCCGGTTCGCCCGCACCTTCGGGACCCTCATCAGCTCCGGCGTCCCGGTGCTGCGGGCATTGGAGATCGTCGCCGACACCGCCGGCAACCGGGTCATCAC
>WFSF01000226.1 GCA_015486155.1 Armatimonadota bacterium | reverse complement strand
CCGGCAGCCCGCCCACCCGCGGCGGCTTGCCGGTGACGGATTCCGGACGATGGGTTTCCCCGTAGATGACCGCCATGTCTGCAGCGGTGCTGCCCAGGTCGGGCGCGGGAACATAGGCGCCCGACAGGAGTTCCGCGGAGAGCATGTGGACGTATTCCTTTATGATGGCGGTCTTGCTGACCCGGGGGAGCCGGCGCGGGTCGAGGCGGATGGCGGACTTGCCGCCCCCGAAGGGGATGCCCACCAGGGCGGTCTTCCAGGTCATCAGTTCGGCTAGCACGCGCGTGTGCTCCAGGGTGACGTTGGGCCAGATTCTCAGCCCGCCCTTGGCGGGGCCGCGGGCGGTGTTGTGGTAGACGAGGAAGGCGTCGGCCTCCACCAGTTCCGCGTCGGTGCAGCGGGCGTCTGCGCCGCTCGGGTAGAGCAGGAGGTTGAGGCTGAAGGAGATCTCCTTCTCGCTCTTGGACAGCAACCGCTCGGCCGCGTCGGGCACCTCGATGATGTTCTTTACCTGTGAGAAGTCTATGGTGTTCATGGCGGCTCCTTAGTTCCTCTTCACGGATCGCGCTCCGGGTTCCAGGATTTGATGCGCCGAATCAGCTCGGCTAGTTTTTCCGCGTTCCACCGATTGAGTTGTGCGCCGCGCTCCCTGCTGGCAAGCTCCGGCCTTCCCTGAAATCCTTTCGGGACGCTTCGTATCCAGCCCACGCGGTAGTGGGCCGGGCGGGCGGCGGGGGGATGGTATTCGCCCTGCTCCTCCTTGACGCGGGAGATGTCCACCAGGCCCTCCGGCGCGGCGTCCCATACCTCGGAGGTCTCGTCCGCGCCCCCGTGTCCCCCCATCAGGCGACGCTTTTCCTCCGGCTCCTCCAGGGGAGGCAGGTCCCAGCTGTCCACCCGGAACACCTGGTAGCCCACAGGGCGGCCCGAGGTCGCCTCCTCGAAGATCTCGCCCTGGAGGGTCTCCACGGGGACCTGACTCCCGCCGTGGGCGACGAAAACGACGATCCGCGTGAACCCGTTGCGAGCGCATTCCTCGAAGATCGCCCGGTACATGTCCATCACCACGCGCGGGGGTATGGAGATGGTGCCTGGATAGCACTTCATGCGGTCGTTGACATTGTAGAAGATGGGCGGAAGCACTATGCAGGGCTCGATCTCCGCCGCCAGCCGGCAGACGCGGTCGGCGATGAAGGCGTCGCAGCCGGTGGGGTTCTGGGGGCCGTGCATCTCCACGCAACCCACGGGAAGGAGAGCGGTGTCGCAGGTCTTGGCGAACTCGGCCACGTCGGGGCCGCTGGACTCGTGCCAGATCATGGTGACGCCTCCGGTGTCTTTGCGTTCGGGGTGATGTGAAGCAGCACGCGGTTGCCCGCGCGCGAGAGTTCCTTAGGATGGTAGGAGGCGAGAGCGGGCTCCGCCTCCACGGGAGCGATCACCAGCACTCCGCTGCGATCGCGGAGCCGCGCGCGGACCGCGCGGAGCAGGTCGTCCTGCTGGTCGCGGTCGAAGACGGGTACGGGATGCCGCAGCGCGAAGGCGGCGGCCTCGGGGCGGGTATCGTAGAGCAGGGTGAGGCCCTGGGACTGCCGGCCCGCGGCGTTCTCGATGATGCGGGCCCGTTCGCCCAGGCGGTACTCCCTGCCCCCCTCAAGCTGGTCGGCGACCACGGGCAGCAGACCGGTGAGCACCCCACCGATCACCACCACCTGTCCCACGGTGAGCAGGCCGAGCCCCGCGGCCGGGGCGCGCGCCAGGCCGCTGAAGGCGCCCAGCGCGATGAGCAGACACCCCATCGCCCAGATTACGGTTCCGGGGAAAAGGAGCGCGGCCGCGCGGCCGGGCGCCAGCCCCACGGAGTGGCGGGAGGCGGCGGCCTCCGCGGCCCGGGGCAACAAGGACACGAGGGCGGCCAGCAGGAGGGCGGAGATGATGATCCCCACCCACGCGGCGCGCCCCGGTGAGGACAGCCTGCGGTCGAGCTCGACGCCGACGAGCAGGGCCAGCGCGGGGTAGAGGGGGGTGACATATCCGGGGAGTTTGGTGCTGACCAGAGAGAAGAGAACCAGCACCGTCCAGAACCACACGGTGGTCAATCCCCTCCAGAAACGCTGCGTCTCCGTCTCCGCGGGCGCCGTCTCTGCGCGGGGGGCCGGCCGGCGCGCGGCCCCGCGAAGTCCTTGCCACAGCCTCCCCGTGAGGAAGGCCACCCAGGGGAAGAAGCCGAGGCCGATGATGGGCAGGTAGATCCAAAAGGGACCGCCGTGGCCCTGCATGGGGTGAAGGATGCGCCGGAGGTGTTCGTGGACCAGGAGGGTGCCCCCGAACCGGGGACCCTCCCTGGCCGACATGACCACAAACCAGGGGGCCGCGAGGGCGGCGGCGAGGACCGCCGCTCCCGCCGCGCCGACCCAGCGCGGGAGCGCGCTCTGCGGCGGGCGCTCCCTCCGAAGCCGCCGCACCGCGAGGTCCGCCGCCGCGATGAACACCGGCAACAGCCCCGCGCCTCCCTTGAGCAGAACGCCCAGGGCCACCGCCAGGCCGAATCCGGCCGCGGCCGAGAGACGCCCGGAGAACCACCACGCGGCATAGGCGAGCATGGCGGCGGTCACCAAAAGGGTGAGGGGAACGTCCAT
>WFSF01000225.1 GCA_015486155.1 Armatimonadota bacterium | reverse complement strand
CTCTACCTGGTGGAGAGCGTGGAGCCGGAGTCGGGCGAAGTGCTCAAGGCGGTGGTAGACTCAATCGTTTGCCATGAGGAACCGTGAGAATCAGACGCAGGAAGATGCCGTTGCTGACGCCGGAGCAGGTGTTCACCTCCCGGCCGATGCGGAATCCGGAACTGAAGACCGAGCCGACCGAGAAGGGAGGATTGAAGGTATACCTCCAGCGCAGCAATTCCTGGTGGGTGTGGCTGCTGGCGGTCTTGTTTCCCATCCCTCGGGAGCGGATGGTGGAACTCGATGAGGTGGGGAAGCAGGTATGGGAGCTGTGTGACGGGAAAAACACCTTACAGGATATGATAGAGGTCTTCCAGCGGGAGCACAAACTGACCCGCGCGGAGGCGGAATGGTCCCTGAGGACCTACCTTCGGGACCTTGGAAAACGAGGAATGGTGGCCTTCCTGGTGCAGGAACGGGAGGGCGAATCGAAGATCGCCGGCCTCCCGGACGGCAAAGGGAAGCGCACGAAATAAGGGAGAGTAGCTCCATGGCAGGGGTAGTCGACAGAATACCGGACAAGGCGGGAATCCAGCACCAGATCATGTTGCCCTGGTCCAAGGCGTTTCAGATGACCAGGGAGAACATCTTCGTTCGCTTCGGCCGGTCCGTCATCACCGCCTCGGGCATCTTCCTGGGCACGGCCTTCATGAGCGCCGTGTTCTTCGGCGGCGCGGCCGCCGCGGTGAAGGCGAACCTGGACCTCCGGCAGGGCATAACGCCCCAGGCCGCAGAGATGCAGGCCAGGACCATCTGGCTGGTTACCATGTCCCTGGTGGTGGCCACCGTGGGCATCGTCAACTCGATGCTCATGTCCGTGACCGAGCGCTACAAAGAAATCGGCACCATGAAATGCCTCGGCGCGCTCGACCGATTCATCGTCCGGCTGTTCATCCTGGAGGCGCTCCTGCTGGGGGTGCTGGGGTCCGTGGGGGGAGCGGTGATAGGCACGGCGGCGATGACCATCATGTGGATAGGCCGGATCGGGGCGAAGAACACGCTCGTAGCCTGGGTGACCCCAGCAGTGCAACTCGGCGGCAAGCCGATTCAGCTCTGGGTCTGCGTGGTCATCGGGGTGCTCATCGGCGGAATTCTCTCGGCCCTGGCGGCGCTCTATCCGGCATGGCGCGCGGCGAAAATGCCCCCGGCCGCGGCGCTGAGGTCCGAGTTCTGATCCCGATGCCGTCACCGGCGTCGGCGCGCAATATCGAGCTAGCGACTGGTGCGCAGAGAGCGCACCTGAGGGAGTGAGAAGATGACAGCAAGCACGGGAGAAGCCACGGGAGGGTCGGTCTACGAGTACATCGTGCGGACCAAGGACCTGGCCAAGTACTACGTGATGGGCGGCCAGGAGGTGCGGGCGCTGGATCACGTCGCGCTCGACATCCGCCGCGGCGAGTACGTCTCCATCATGGGCCCGTCCGGGTCCGGGAAGTCCACTCTGTTCAACATGATCGGGGGGCTGGACAAACCGACCAAGGGAACGGTGTTCATCGACGAGGTGGACATGGCGCAGCTCAGCGCCACGGAGCTCGCCTGGCTGCGCTGCCGCAAGATCGGGTACATCTTCCAGACCTTCAACCTGATTCCCGTGATGACCGCGATCGAGAACGTGACGCTGCCGATGGTGTTCGCCGGGCTCAGCACCGACGAGGCCCTGGACAAGGGCGCGGAATTGCTCAAGGTGGTGGGCCTCGGAGACCGGAGAGACCACAAACCGACGGAGCTCTCCGGAGGCCAGCAACAGCGGGTCGCGATCGCCCGGGCGCTGGCCAACGACCCGGCCATCATCCTCGCGGACGAGCCGACCGGAAACCTGGACCTGCGGACCGGCAAAGAGATCATCGCCCTGCTCAAGCGGATGAACGAGGAGAAGAACGTCACCATCATCTCCGCCACCCACGACCTGAAGATGATTGACGTCTCCGACCGCGTGGTGTGGATTCGGGACGGCAAGATCGAGCGCATCGAGGAGCGGGCGGACATCGAGGTGAACGTCGGAGTGATGGAGGGGGAGGAGAGCTAGTCCCCCTCTCTGCGGATGCGCGGCCGACGAAGGGGAGGCCCTGTGCTCGCCTCCGCCGCGGCGCGGGGGCGAGCCGCGCAATGACGGGGGCCGGAAAGGAGCGATGATCACCAATGACCGCTCCCAGTGACGACAGCTGGAAGGAACAGCAGCGCCGAACGCCCAAGCAAAGAATGCCCCGAGGGTCTCTGCCCGCCGCCTTCCTCACCTTCTCCCTGCTGGTGCTGGTGTTTGCCGTGGGATTCGTGGTCGGGAGGGCGGTGATCGCCCGCGCCTACGTGAAGGCGGGCCCCGAGATCGACAGGCAGAAGTTGCCTCAGGCAGAGGGGCAGGAAGAAGCGAAGTCGCCTCCTGCGCCGCTGGTCCCGAGCGCGGTCCACGTCCCCGAGCGATACCAGGAGCCGGAGACCCCGCCGCCCGGCGCAGAGGAAAATGGCGTGGAAGTCGATTCGGAGGGCGGCGCGGCGCCCGCGGAGACCGCCGCGCCGAGTGAAGCGGGGGCGGAACAGCCCCAGCCGCAGAGCGCGGGGGAGAGACCGGGGCCGTACGTGCTTCAGGTGGGCGCGTTCGTGTCCGAGCAAGGGGCGCGGGAACTGGCCGACGAACTAACCAGAGCGGGCTATCCGACCACGATTCAGCCCGACCGGTCGGGGGATCAGGTGACCTACCGGGTGTTTACGGGACACTTCCGGACCGAGGAGGAGGCGCGGCAGGAGGCGATGCGCCTCCAGGAAGACGGATTTGATGCATTCCTTGCCCAGAGGTGAGCATGGGTGGGGCATGAACCTCTGGGCAACGATTGAGGAGTAGTGCCAGGTGAAGGACAACCGGGAACGACAAGAGGCGGCGCCGGAGGAAGAGGCGAACTCGGCCGCGGCGCCGGCTTCGAAGGACGAGGAGAAAACCGCCGTCGGCGACCGGGAAATGGAGGCTCTGACCGCGCGCGCCGCCGAGTTGGAGCGCCAGGTGGAGGAGATGCGGAACCGCTATCTCCGGGCGGTGGCCGACATGGACAACGCCCGGAAACGGGCGAGGCAGCAAATCGCGGACGCCGAACTCCGCGGCTCGGAGGATGTGCTGCGGGACATGTTGACCGTAGTGGACAACCTGGAGCGGGCCCTGGAGACCACCCGGCTGGCGCCCGACGCCTCCCCGGAGGCGCAGGCGGTGTACGATGGGGTAAAACTCATCTACCGCCAGGTTCTCGACTTGCTGGCGCGGTGGGATGTGAAACCCATCGAGGCCGTGGGGCAACAGTTCGACATCACCCGGCACGAAGCGGTGGCCCAAGTCGCGGCGCCGCCGGGCGCGGAAGAGGGTGTGGTGGTGGAGGAGACGCAGAAAGGATACATGCACGGCGGACGCGTGCTGCGCCCGAGCAAAGTGGTGGTGGGCACGCGCAATGCCGGACAAACGTCGCCCACAGAGCCGGAGAAGCCCAATCAGGGCAAGAGGTGAGATGCGCAGGGCGTCGAAGAAAATCGCAATAGGCCGCCCTTTCGGTGAAGCGAAGGGGCAGCCGAGCGAGGTTGAGTGTGGCAACGGGCAGACGGAGACGACGGGAAGAAGCGCAGCCTGATCGGACGGCGGAGCCGTCCGAGGGGAAATCCATGACTGCCAAGGAGCCGCAACAGGCAGCTCCGGCGCCAGGAGGAGGAGAGACGGGCATGGCGAGCAGCCAGAGCACAGATGGCGCGGTGATTCGGGTCGTCGGCGTGGGCGGAGCCGGGTGCAACGCCGTGGATCGCATGATAGAAGTTGGGCTGCAGGGGGTCGAATTCGTAGGGGCCAACACTGATAAGCAGGCGCTGTCTCGCTGTACGGCCGGGCAGAAATTGCAGCTCGGCCCCAGCGTGACCAATGGATTGGGCGCAGGGGGAGACCCGGAGATCGGCACCCAGGCGGCGGAGGAAAGCAGAGAAGATATCAAGGCCTCGATTGCCGGCTCGGATATGGTCTTCATCACCGCGGGCATGGGAGGCGGCACCGGCACCGGCGGGGCCCCCGTCGTCGCCGAAGTGAGCAGGGAACTCGGCGCGCTCACCGTCGCGGTCGTGACCAAGCCCTTCGGGTTCGAGCGGGGCCGGAGGCAGAGCATCGCGGAGGAGGGCCTGGACAACCTGCGCACCAAGGTGGACACCCTCATCACGGTCCCCAACGACCGCCTGCTGGGCGTGGTGCAGAAGAAGGTGACCCTGCTGGAGGCATTCCAGCTCGCCGACGAGGTGTTGCGGCAGGGGGTGCAGGGAATCTCCGACCTGATCACGGTCACCGGCCTGGTCAACCTGGACTTCGCAGATATCAAGGCGGTGATGCAGGACGCCGGAACCGCCCTCATGGGCATCGGCACCGGCCGGGGCGAGACCCGGGCGGTGGATGCTGCCCAGGCGGCGATCTCCAGCCCGCTGCTGGAGACCTCCATCGAGGGGGCGACCCGCATTCTCTTCAACATCACCGGCGGAAGCGACCTGCTGCTGTCCGAGGTGGAAGAGGCCGCGCAGGTCATCCGCGCCGCCTCGGATTCTCCGGACACCAACGTGCTCTTCGGCGTCGTGATGGACGACGAGCCGCAGGAGGAGGTGCGCATCACCGTCCTCGCCACCGGGTTCGACCGGGTGCGGCGCGCGGCGCGGGCCGAGGCCGCGGAGTCGGCGGTGCCCGAAGTGGAGCCGGTTCCGGACGCCGACCTCGAAGTGCCCACGTTCTTGCGAGGACGCTGACGGCCGCCCCATGTCTCAGCTCGTCGCCGCGGTCCGCCGAGGCGGACCCGCGCGCGGCGGCGCGGCCGGAGAGCCGGCCGGAGGTCCACGAGAATTTCCTCCAGACTAGTATTGCCACCCGGGAGGCAAACCCATGAGCATCGTCACCGCGGACTTCGGGAGACGTCGGTTCAAGCGCAGAGTCATCGGCTGGGGCATCCTCATGCTGCTGGTCATCGGCGTCACCTACGTGTTGCCGCGTTTCTCCCGTCTCTACACCGACTGGCTGTGGTTTGTGCAGGATGTCCGGTATCCTCAGGTGTTCTGGACCATTCTGCGCACCCGCGTGGGCCTGGGGCTCATTTTCGGGTTCGGCTTTCTGGCCCTGACCCTGGGCAATGTGTGGATCGCGCGCCGGCTGGCCCCGCGCACCTCCTGGTACGAGGAGGAGCGCCTGCTGCGCCAGCGGATCGCGGAGGTGATGGAGTATTTCTCCGAGCGCTATCTCTCCCTCGCCGTGGTGCTTGTGGTGGCGCTGGCCGCCTGGGGCGTGGGGGTTGCGGCGGCCGAGAAGTGGCCCATCTACCTGCTCTTCCTGAAGGGAGGGCGATTCGGCGTACTCGACCCCGTGTTCCACAGGGATGTCGGCTTCTACGTCTTCCGGCTCCCCTTCTGGCAGTACCTGTGGCAATGGGCCTACCTCTCCCTCATCCTGGTCTTCATCGTCACCGCCGCCACCCACTACCTGGACAAGGCGATCCGGGCGCTGCGGGGCATGCCCGTGCTGGCCCCCCATGTCAAGACCCACCTCTCCGTGCTGCTCGCCCTCATCCTGGCGGTGAAGGCGTTCGGCTACCGGCTGGAGGGATATTTTCTGCTCTACTCGCAGCGGAACGAGAATTTTACCGGCGCCGCCTACACCGATGTCAACGCCCAACTCCTCGCCTACAAGGTGCTCTTCGTGGTGGCGCTCCTGTGCGCCCTGATGGCCCTGGCCAATGTGCGCTTCCGCGGCATCTGGCTGCCCCTGGCGGGGATCGGATTTCTGGCGGTGACTTCATTGCTGCTCAACGTCGCCTACCCCGCGCTGGTGCAGCGCTTCCAAGTGGCTCCCAACGAGTTCACCAAGGAAAAGCAGTACATCGAGCGCTCGATCAAGTTCACCAGGCAGGGATACGGCCTGGATGGAGCGCGGATGGAAGTCCGCCAGCTGGATCAGATGTCGCCGGTCACCATTGACCGCGTGAAAGAGCATCTCGCCACTCTGGAGAACGTGCGCCTGTGGGACTATCGTCCTCTGCTCACCACCTATCAGAAGCAGCAAGAACTGCAACAGTACTATTCCTTCCACTCGGTGGACATCGACCGATACCAGATCAACGGCCGCTACCGCCAGGTGATGCTCGCCGCGCGGGAGATGGACGAGAACGACCTGCCGGTGAAGACCTGGCAGAACCGCCACATCTTCTACACGCACGGATACGGCCTGGTGATGTCTCCGGTCACCGACGTGATGGAGTCCGGCCTGCCCAACCTGGTCATCAGGGACATTCCCCCCAAGTCCTCGTTCGCGCTTCAGGTCACCCGGCCCGGGATCTACTACGGAGAATTGACGCAGAACTACGTAATCGTGGGAACGAAGGTGATGGAGAACGACCATCCGGTGATCGAGGCGAACACCATCGCCAAGTCCCGCTACCACGGCAAGGGGGGCGTGTCTCTGGGCTCCCCGCTGGCGAGGGCGGCTATCGCCATGCGGTTCAACGATGTCAACATTCTCATCTCCACCCTGATCACCAAGAAGAGCCGCATCCTCTGGGGGCGGGACGTCGGCGAGCGGGCGCGGATCATTGCTCCCTTCCTCTCCTTCGACGGGGATCCCTACGTGGTGTTGAGGGACGACGGGCGTATCTGCTGGATTCAGGACGCCTACACTCTTTCGGACATGTACCCCTACTCCGAGTACTACACGACGGCCACCGGCGGCAGGTTCAACTACGTGCGCAACTCGGTCAAAGTGGTCACCGACGCCTACGACGGGACGGTGGAGTTCTATGTCGCCGATCCGAGCGACCCCATCATCCAGGCCTACCAGCGCATCTTCCCCGGCATGTTCAAGCCCATCTCCGAGATGGACGATGACCTGGTGAAGCACATCAGATATCCGGAGGCGTTGTTCAACACCCAGAGCCGCATATTGACCCGATATCATGTGACCGATCCCAGGGTGTTCTACAGCGGCAGCGAGAAATGGGAGGTCGCCAGCGAGGCGCGCAAGACGGTGGGCCGCGTCTCCCGGTCCGCGGGAGAGGGCGGCGAGGAGCCGATGCAGGCCTACTACGCCATCGTCAGGATGCCGGACCGCAAGAAGCCCGAGTTCCTGCTCATGCTTCCCTTTACCCCGAAGAACAAGCCGAACATGGTGGCCTGGCTGGCGGGGAGGTGTGACGGGAAGGAATACGGAAAGATGGTGCTGTATCAGTTCCCCAGGACGGAACAGGTATGGGGCCCCATCCAGATCGAGGCGGCCATCAACCAGGACACCGAGATCAGCCGGGACATCACCCTGCTGAACCAGCAGGGATCCTCCCTGATCCGCGGCAACCTGCTGGTGCTGCCGATGGGGGACTCCATCCTCTACGTGGAGCCCTTCTTCCTGAGCGCCACCACCGGGGCCATCCCAGAGTTGAACTTCGTGGTGGTGGGAACGGGGGACGGAGATGTGGCGCGCGGCTCCACCCTCTCGCAGGCCATCACCAACCTGATCGGGACTCCGCCGCCCGCGCTGATCTCGGAGGCGCAGGGAAGGAAGAAGGCAGTTGCGGCGCCTCCTGCGGCGGCCGGCCGCGCCGCCGCGCCGCAGTTGACGGTGCCGGAGGAGATCAGGCGGCTCTCGAAGAAAGCGGACCAGACTTTCCGCACCGCCCTCGAAAGGCAGCGCAAGGGAGACTGGGCCGGATACGGGAAGGCGCTGAAGGAATTGCAGCAGACGCTGGACGAGTTGCTGGCCAAGACGCAGGAGTGATGCGCTCCCCGCGTGGTATTAGTTGACAGCAAGAGTGCGAGGACGGATGCGGTGCGCGGCGGCAAAGCGCGAGCCAGAAAAATGACGGTGGTCGGCGTGGATCCCGGGCTCACGGCCACGGGATACGCGGTGCTCGAGGCGCCGACCCGCACGGGCGACGGGCCGTGGAGGGTGTGCGACTCCGGCTGCATCCGCAGCAATCGGGGGCAGCCGGTCGAGATACGCCTCGACGGCATCCACGGCGAGTTGGACGAGGTGCTGGCCCGATGGCGGCCCATGCTCATGGTGTTGGAAGGTCTCTACACGGAGTACGGCTTCCCCCGGACCGCCATTCTCATGGGGCACGTGCGGGGGGTGATCTGCCTGGCGGCCGCGCACAACGAGATCCGGGTGCTGGAGATCGCGCCCGCGGAGATGAAGAAGGCCCTCACCGGGTCCGGGCGCGCGGGCAAGGACCAGATACGACGGGCGGTGACGCGGATGCTGGGCTTGAAGAAAAGCCCTTCATCGGAGCACGTGTGCGACGCCATGGCGCTGGCGGTGGTGGGCGCGCTGCGGGAAGGGGCCGCGCTGTAGCATAATGGGAGGTCGCGAGGAGTGATTTCGTTTCTGGAGGGAAGGCTGTTCCAGAAGTTGGACGACAGGGTCGTCGTGCTCGCCGGCGGCGTGGGCTATGAGGTGCTGCTCCCGGTGATCGTGCGGTCGGCCTTCCGCGACCGAAAGGCCGGTCCGGAGGGGGACCACGTGAGATTGCATATCTCCTACCACCAGACGGAGCGCAGCCCCAAGCCGCTGTTGATCGGCTTCGAGTCTCCGCTGGAAAAGGAGTTCTTCGAGTTGCTGGTGACGGTGGAGGACATCGGCCCCAGCGCCGCCTGCCGGGCGCTCTCCCTGGAGATAGCGCGCATCGCCCGCGCCATCGAGGCGAAGGACGCGGCCGTGCTGCGGTCGCTCGACGGGATCGGGCCCCGCAAGGCCGACAAGATCATCGCCACGCTCTACGGGCGCGTGGGGAAGTTCGCCCTGATGCCGGAGTCGGGCGAGCCCGAATCGGAGGAGACGGCGGAGGATGTGCGGGACGAGGTGATGGCGGTGCTGGTCGAGCAGCTGGGGCATACGCGCACCGAGGCGCAGAGGATGGTGCAGGCCGCCCTGCTGCGGCGGCCGGGGGTGAAGACCGCGGAGGAACTGTTCGAGGAAGTCTACCGGGGGGAGAAAGGATAGAGGGTGGCAAAGCCGGCGCGCAAACGGCCACGCGGCAAATCATCGCCGGAGCCGGAACCCGAGGAGACGATCTCCCCGGCCGGCGTCGAGGAGCGCGAGGACAAGTGGAACCTGCGCCCGCGCACCTTCGAGGAGTGCATCGGGCAGCGGGATGTCGTGAACGCGCTCTCCATCTCCATCCAGGCGGCGAAGGAGCGGGGAGAGCCGCTGGATCACGTGCTCTTCTACGGGCCGCCGGGGCTGGGGAAGACCACCTTCGCGCGCATCATCGCCAACGAGCTGGGGGTGCAATTCAAGGGCACCTCCGGCCCGGCCCTAGAGCGGGGCGGAGACCTGGTGTCCATCCTCACCAACCTGGAGGAGCGGGACGTCCTGTTCATAGACGAGGTCCACCGGCTGCCGAGAGTGGTGGAGGAACTGCTCTACTCGGCGATGGAGGATTTCACCGTGGACATCATCTTCGACAAGGGGGCCCACGCCCGCATCTACCGGTCCCGCCTCCAGCCGTTCACGCTCGTCGGCGCCACCACCCGCGCGGGGCTGCTCAGTCCGCCCCTTCGCCAGCGCTTCGGCATCGTGCGCGAGCTGAGGTTCTACTCGCCGGAGGAGCTGGTGCAGGCGATACACCGCTCCGCCCGGCTGATGGAGGTCGAGGTGGATGAGGCCAGCGCGCGGGTGCTGGCCGAGCGCAGCCGGGGCACCATCCGCATCGCCAACCGACTGCTGCGCCGGGTGCGGGACTATGCCCAGGTGAAGGCGAAGGGCCGGGTCACCCCGGACATCGCGGACGCCGCCCTGAAGCTGGAGGGGATCGACGAGGCGGGGCTCACTCCGCTCGACCGCCGCCTGCTGGAGGTGATCGTTCTTCAGCACGGCGGAGGGCCGGTGGGAATCGAGGCGCTCGCGGCCACGCTCCAGGAGGAAGTGCAGACCCTGGAGGACATGGTGGAGCCGTTCCTGCTCCACTCCGGCCTGCTCGCCCGCACCCCCAAGGGGCGCATCGCCACCGAAAAGGCCTATCAACACCTCGGCGTGGAGAGCGAGGAGAACCGCCAGGGCAAGCCCCAGCGGGAACTGCTGTGAGGCAGGGTGGCGGGGGCGCGATCCCCTACCGCGCGGCGCTCCCGGGGGATTCGATTGCTCGCTACACCATCCCGTGCGTCAGCAAGGCGATTACCGCCCACATCCCCCGGTTCACCATGTCGCCCACGATCACGCCGACGGCTATGGGCACGGTTGAGCGGTAGAGGCGCAGTCCGCCGTAGCGGATCGCCAGGGTCTTCAGGGCCCATCCGATGAAGAACGGCATGTAGTACCAGTGCAGGCCCCAGCACATGGCGGCCATGTAGCCGATGGGGTGGAAGGGCCACCACCAGAAGCGCAGCCTCATCGCCCCGAGAAAGACCGCGAAGGCCGCGCCGGCGATCATGGCCATCAATCCGTTTACGTCCGTGCCCTGCGGATCCATGAGCGGCCCGGTGATGCGGTATCCGTCATTGATGCTCTGGCTCCCCAGCCAGGAATTGGTGCCCGCGGAGGCCAGGCCGAAGAAACCGTACTTGTACACGCCGAGCAGCATTATCGGGATCCCCACCACGGTGGCCAGAATCACCCCTCCGATCACGGTGAATGCCAGCCGGCGCTGGTTTATCCCGGCCGAGTCGGCGATCTTCATGGATTCCAGCGCGGCCCCCGTGCAGATTTCATAGGATTCATTGAAGCCCGGGAAGAACGCCCAGCGGGTCGACATCATGGTGATGTACTCGCGGGAGGTGAAGGCGGCCGTGCCGAGGGGGACCTCCATCGCGGCCTGGATCTCCAGCGGATAGGGGAGGAATCCCATTCCCGTCTCCGCCCGCAGTTTTGCCCACATTACGTAGTAGGCGATGATGGAACCCATCAGCACCAGGCTGACCACCAGCCGGCAACCCGCCACCCAGCCGAAATACACCATGCCGGAGAACGTGATCAACAGGCCGATCGCCGCCCATCGATAGGGAAGAGGCTCGTCTGCGTCAGCGCCTTTCTCGCCTCGCCCGAAGGCCGTGCGGAGCGCGTTCGCGATGTGCCCGCGCGCGATCCACAGCGCCCAGATGGCCAGCGCGATCACCGCGCCGCCTCCCTGGTACCGCGGGGCCGGGAAGGTGGAGCCGAACCATTCCTCCGGCCGCTGGGGGGTGGCTCCTGCGGCAATGGCGATTACTGTCAGTCCTACGTCGACGAGCCAGAAGAACCAGGTAGAGAAAGACAACTCCTTGGGCACCAGATAGGCGATGGCTATCATCCACGGCCACAACACCAAGTCTATCTCGCCGAGCCCTGCGAGCGGCCCCACCCGCTGCCACGCCATAAGCGGTTTGGGGCCGAGTGGGATCGCCGGGATGGAGGGGTATCGGGTGGACAGCCCATTGATGAAGGCAATGCCGAACGACACCCCGAGCCCCAGCCAGAAGGCCACCCTCACCGGCAGTCGAGCCTTGCCGTCGGCTCCCTCGCGCACGATCTCAAGGGGGATCTGCGCAAATGGAAAGCTCAGACGCTCCCCGCGGACCCACTGTTTCTGCAACAGGGCCACCACGCAGAAAGCGGCAAGGAAGAGGCTGATCATGAACGCGCCCCAGGCCAGAGTGGGAACAAGCCACTCGCTCCATGGCACGGAGGCATGGCCCTCGAAGAATCCGTCCACGGCGCTTCGGCTGTGGGGGGCGAACCAGGTCGGTATGTCCTTCAGAAATACGTTCTGCCAACTCAGGTCGGCCTGTCCCATGTAGTAGTAGGCGATGGTCTTGCACAACATCCACAGCATCACGCTGTGACTGAAAATGGGACCGGCGACCAGGAGGACGATGTAGACGACCAGCAGCTCGCGCCTGGTCAGGCCGATGCGGCGCAGCACGGGCAGGGACATCGCCCCCGTGAGCAACAGGACGACTACGATCGGCCCCATCGCGGGGAGGTTGACGAATACATCCGCCTTTCGCCACGCGATCTCCACGTAGAACACGATCGGAATGAAGAGCAACAGCAACAGAAAGGAAAGCAGAATGGCGCGCGGGGTTACGCCTCCTTGCCGGTCTCTCTTATCACTGTGGGGTGTCATATCGGGAAACTGCTTCTTCAGATACCGTTATGCTCCTTCTTTCACGGAAGGCATTCAAACCACTGCAAGTGAGGTCGCGCCGGTTGGCGGCCGGGAGAGTGGAGACGGCGCCCGCATGAACCTCCGGGTCGATCCATTCGATTGCGAGCAGCGGAACGATGGATTCGGCGAACGCGCGCGTTGCCTCGATCCCCAGACGTCTCTGAATCAACGCGGCCGTTTCGACGAGCACATAGTTGGTGGTGAGGATTTCCGCGGCGGCCCCTGTTCTCCGCATCCAGCAGCGCGTACAGGCCGGAGGTGTCGGCGAATACCGTCATTTCTCGTAGGCCTTGGCCAGGTAATCGTCATGCCGCTGGGCCACGTCGCTCTTTCCGGAGCGGTATTTGCCGGCGATTTTCATGGCCCGGTCCCACAGCTCTTCTCTGCCAGGGCGACGTTTGTCCTCCAGGACGCGCCTTATGCCGCGTCGCACCAGCTCCGAGACCGAGATTCCCTCCTCGGCCGCCAGGCGGCGCAGCTCGGCCAGGTCCCGTTCCGGCAGTTGAATCTGGGTTCTGACCATCATAGGCCTCCATGGTGGCTGCAATATCATCTGCGGCATTGTACCACGGAAAAGCGAAAGGAGTCCGCCTCCGGCGGACTCCTTTTTCGGGACGTGTGCGCTTCGTTTCCAGGCCGCGGCCTATCCCAGCATCGCCTTCAGATCCTCCTCCGGCGTGGTGATCGGCGTCAGGGCGAAATTGTCCACCAGGCTCTGGAGCACCGGCGGGGTGACGAAGGCGGGCAGGCTCGGTCCCAGGCGCATGTTCTTGATGCCGAGGTGCAGAAGGGTGAGCAAGATCACCACGGCCTTCTGCTCGAACCAGGACAGCACGAGGGACAGCGGCAGGCTGTTCACATCGGTCTCGAACGCATCGGCGAGCGCCAGCGCGATGCGGATCGCGGAGTAGGCGTCATTGCACTGGCCGATGTCCAGCAGCCGCGGGATTCCGTCGATCGCGCCGAAGTCCAGTTTGTTGAACCGGTACTTTCCGCAGGCGAGAGTGAGGATCACGCAGTCGTCGGGCACCGCCTTCGCGAGCTCGGTGTAGTAACTGCGGCCCGGCTTGGCGCCATCGCACCCGCCGATGAGGAAGAAGTGGCGGATCTTGCCCTGCTTCACCAACTCCACCACCTTGTCGGCCACCCCGAGCACGGCAGCATGCCCGAAACCGACGGTGATCTTGCGATCCGGGCCGTCCTCGGTGAAGCCGGGCTGGGCGAGCGCCGCCTCTATCACGGGGGTGAAGTCGCGGTCGCTGATGTGCCGGACACCCGGCCAGCCCACCACGCCCGTGGTGAAGATGCGATCCCGGTAACTGTCTCGGGGCTCCTGGATGCAGTTGGTGGTCATGAGAATCGCCCCGGGGAAGGCGTCGAACTCGCGCCGCTGGAGCTGCCACGCGCCCCCGTAGTTGCCCACGAGGTGCGGGTACTTCTTGAGGCCGGGGTATCCGTGCGCCGGCAGCATCTCGCCGTGGGTGTAGATGTTTATTCCCTTGCCCTCGGTTTGCTTCAGCAATTCCTCCAGGTCCTTCAGGTCGTGCCCGGAGATCAGGATCGCCTTCCCCTTCACCGGCTCGATCCGCACCTGAGTGGGCTCGGGATCGCCATAGGCTCCGGTGTTGGCCTTGTCGAGCAATTCCATCGCCTTGAGGTTGACCTCGCCGCACTTCAGGCACTTGGCGACCAGCTCGTCGATGTCGGATGGGTTCCCCGCCAGGTAGTCGAGCGCCTCATGAAGGTATGCGAAGACCTCGTCGTCCCGCACCCCGAGGATCTGCGCGTGGTCCACATAGGCCGCCAGACCCTTGAGGCCGTAGAGCAGCAACTCCTGCAATCCGGTCACGTCGTCGCCCAGCTCCTGCTTGCGCTTGAGGATCGTGACCTCCTCACCCTGTTGCACCAGCCCCTCCAGCGTGTCGGCGGGCCGCCAGGCCGCGGGCCCGTCCAATGCCTCCGGCTCCTTGCCGGCCGCGGCGCACGCCTTCTCGTAGGCGTCCTTGGCGCGCTCCTTCAACTCGTGGGCGCGCAGCAGAAACCGCTGCATGTCCTCGGCGTCGAAGTTCACATTGGTGAGCGTGGCGAAGAGCGCCTCGGCGGTGAAGACATCGGTTTCCGGGTCCTGGTGTCCCAGGGGCCGGGCGCGCCGCGCGTACATCGAAAGTCCCTTCAGCGCATGAACCAGCAGGTCCTGGAGCGCGGCCACCTGCGGATCTTTCCCGCACACGCCGCGCACGGTGCAACCCATGCCTTTTGCAGTTTGTTCACATTGATAGCAGAACACAGCATTGCCTCCTCGTACATCCGATTATCGCTTCAGGCGACCCGGGATCGGCGTCGCCTTTGCTTCCCTGGAGCATTGCGGCGCGCGCAACGCCTCCTGCGCCACCCTTGTCAGCCTCGAACAGCACGGCACCTCCATGTAAGCGATCTCGACCGACTCGGGATCGTTGTGCGCGAAGATGACCTGTCTCATCACCCTCATGATGCGCTCCTGTAGAGGCGTCGCAGCTGAGCCAGAGTGCTGCCCGCCAGCTGCCTCTTCACTTTCCCGTTGAGGTGGGCGATCAGGCTGCCCAAAATGCACTTGCGGAAGGGGCACTTGTCTAGGCCGAGGATGCACTCCGATGACGTCAGCGGTCCCTCTATCGCCTCGTATATACGCAGCAGGGTGACCTCTTCCGGGGACGCCGCCAGGGAGTATCCCCCCTTGGGGCCGCGCTCCGAGACCACCAACCCCTCGTGCGCGAGCCTTTGGAGCACCTTGGAGAGATGTGCGCCGGAGGCGTCGAGCTTCTCTGCCAGTTGCTTGATCGACCAGCGCCGGTTCTCTGTGGCGGCCAGCAGCACCATGGTGTGCATGGCGAGAGAGGCGGCCTCTGAAATTCGGAGCAGACTGGACATACCCTTCGCCCCTATCGTTATTTCGGTACTACTATACCAGAAATCTCCGGCCGGTCAATATCCTTCCCGACAATTCTCGTCCGGTTTGTGTGCGCATTTCCGCACAGGAGGCGCGGGGCGTCGGCGAGAAAATCAAAGATGAAGGGCCGCGGCCCGCGGTGCCAGTGACGGGAAAGGAGGAGTCAGGGAATGCCAGAGTTTGTGAATCCGTTTTCCGGCGTCGTTCCGAAGAAGATGACGAAGAGCGAGTTGATCCGGGCGATCCGCTTGAACCTCGCCGCGGAGGAGGAGGCCGTGCACGTCTACATGGCCCATGCGGAGGCGACCGATGACCCGCTGGCAAAGAAAGTGTTGATCGATATCGCGGACGAGGAGCGAGTCCACGCGGGCGAGTTCCTGGAATTGCTCCGACGGCTCGCGCCGGACGAGGAGAAACTTCTCCAGGAGGGCAAGGAGGAGGTCGAGGAGATGGCCGCCGAATAACGCGGCGGCCGCGATCAGGATGACTTGGGGCGGCCCGCTGGGCGCGGGGCGCCCCCTTTTTTATGTCGGCCTATGACCCCGCGGCCGGCCCAGCTCCTCGAGCTGCTCCGCACTCAGCCCCTCCGGCGCGTATCCGGCCGCCTTGCAGAGCAATAGGATGACGGCGGACTTGTTCACCGCATCTATCAAGTCGAACGCCTCCGCGGGGCCTTTGCCCACGGCCACACATCCGTGTTTCTCCCAGATCGCCACTCGGTGCTCGCTCAGGGCGGACAGGGTGACCTCGGCCAACTCGGCCGAGCCGGGCGGCCGATAGGGCGCGTAGCCCACTCCCCGGGGGAGGATGAGTTTCAATTCGGGATGCATGGCGTACAGCAGATCAACCAGCATCTCCGCCTTCGCTGGGCCGGGCATGTGGGTGAGGGCGATCAGTTCATTGGGGTGGGTGTGCAGGAGCGCGCGCTCCGGCCGTTGCTCGCGCCGCAACAGGGCATGGATCGCCAGGTGAGAGGCCAGCTCCGAGGTGGGCTGCAGGTCCTGCCGGTCTCCATTCCACAGCAGGTAGTAACCGTCCAAATCCTCCGAAATACGCAATACGCAGCAGTTGCGGGCTGGCATCTCCGCGACATCTCTCATGCGGGTCCCCGCCCCGGTCACCAGAAAGGCGCGGCCGGCGAGATTCTCATGCGGGATTTCCTGCTCGTGGAAGAGATCTCTGCTCCGGGAGTACGCCACCCAGGACATCTCCTCGGTAACGTCCACCGAGATATTGCCTCCGTTGCGCTCCGCCCAGCCTTTCCCCCAAAGATGGCCCGCGGTGCGGGCCAGTTGCACGATTTGGTCAGAGAGGGCCATCTCTATCGCGTTGTGCTTCGTCATGGACTTCCACCGCCTCCGACTGATATGAAGGAGATTGAATCCACCCTCGACTCCATTCCGAGGGGCGCGTCAGTGCACCGAGCAGGAGATGCAGGGGTCATAGGAGCGCACCAGCATTTCGAGTCGCAGCTGGACCTCTTCCTGTGTCCTCGCGGACAACTGCGGCAACAGCGCGCGCATGTCGGCGTCCAGGTTGGCGAGATTCTGATTGGTGGGGATCACGCAGTTCGCCCTCACGCATCGCCCCTGCTCATCATATGTATAGTCGTGTATCAACAGCCCGCGGGGCGCCTCCGCCGCGCCCACACCCTCTCCCGCCCGGGCGGTGACCTCCGGCTCCCACTCCTCCTGGAGCGGAAGCGAGAGGATTTCGTCGATCAGCGCGATGCTGTCCTCCACGCAGTGCACAATTTCCACCACCTGGGCCGCGGTGTTCATGAACGTGTTGTGACAGGGCGGCTGGAGGCCGATCGCCTCCATCGCACGCCGGGCCGCGGGGTGAAGCTGCCGCCAGTTGTTGTTCACCCGCGCCAGCGCCCCCACCAGGTAACTCTCCCGGTGCCAGCGCGCGTGCTTGGCGGTGGAGTGAGAGACTACGTGTTCCTCGATCGCCTCCCCGTAGCGCGCTACGGGCACGCTGTCTCCCTCGCTGGAGACGATCTCGCCGCCCTCGAACGCGTAGTACTCCGGCCGTCGCAGGCACACATATTCGGTGGGGCGGGAGAACTCCGGAACCTCCAGCGTCTTCCACAACTCCACGGTGGCCTCCAGGTCGGGGCGCAGCGCCGTCAGTTTGTCCCTGACCGCGCGCAACGCGCTCTCTTCGGGCGCCATCGTGAACCCCCCGGGGACGGCCGCCACCGGGTGGGTGTGTCTCCCCACCACCACCTCCGCCAGCTCGTAGCCGGTCTTCTTCAGGCGAAACGCGCGCGCGACCACCTCCGGGCCGGTCTCTATCAACGGCATCACGCTCTTCAGCCCCAGGAAATCGGGCGCGGCGAGGAAATAGACGTGCAGCGCGTGGCTGGACAAGATCTCCGCGTTCATGATCAGCCGTCGCAGCAACTGCGCCTGCGGGGATAGAGCGAGGCCGAGCGCCTGCTCTGTCGCCTGCAGGGAGGCGGTGCTGTGGCTGATGGCGCAGATGCCGCAGATGCGGCTCGCCAGGTGGCTGACCTCTCGCCAGCTCTTGCCCCGAAGAAAACCCTCGAAAAAGCGGATCGCCTCCACCACCTGAAAAAAAGCCTGCTCCACGCGTCCGCCCTGAAGCGAAGCGACGATGTTGCCGTGCCCCTCGACCCGCGTGATATGTTCTACCTTGATCTCCATGGCTCCGCGCCCTTCTCGATTGCGCCCCGGTCCTGCCGCGCCGTCTCCCGCGCTTCGGCCGCCGCCGGCGAGCGTAACGAATAGATGTCGAACATGCCGATGATGTCGGAGACGGTGTAACCGTGCTCCGCGAGCACCTCCCTCGCCGCGTTCAAGTTGGGATCGTCCACCAGCCCGCGGCAGCCGAAGCACTGGCTACCCCGGCTGGTGCAGATGGCGTCACACCCGCCGCGGGTCACCGGCCCCAGGCAGATCTGCCCCCGATCGAGGACGCATTCGTATTGGTTGAGTTTGCATTCGTGGCAGACCGGCCGGCTGGGGGGATGATAGGCCTTGCCGAGCAGCAGATGGTTGGCGACGGTTAGGAATTCGTCTCCGTTGATGGGGCAGCCGTGGATGAACGCGTCTACCTGCACCACGGCCGAGAGCGGCCTCACCTCGCCGGCCTCGAACTGCGCCCCCTCCCCGCCGTACACCAGCCTCAGCAACTCGCCGCGGTCGCAGTTGTTGGCGGAGACGTGCGGCCCGCCCAGCGTGGCGCAGGTCCCCAGCGCCACCAGCACTTTGGCCTGCTCCCGAATCCGTCGCAGCCGGGGGATATCGGAATCCCGGGTGATGCTCCCCTCCACGAACGCGATGTCGAAGTCGTCGCTCCGCTCCGACATCGCCTCCCGCCAGGTGACCACCTCCACGCGCTCGAGCAGTTTCAGCAGCGGCTCGCCCAGGCCGAGCACGGTGAGCTGACACCCCTCGCAGCACGCGAAGTCGAAGAAGGCTATGCGGGGTTTCTCCGCCATCCCTATATCGCCTCGTGCATCGCCATGATTTCGGTCCCGGAGAAGACCGGGCCGTCCACACACACGCACCGGCCGTCAATCTGGCAGTGCCCGCACTTGCCGACTCCACACTTCATGCGCCTCTCCAGGGACATGAACATCTGGTCGTTCTTGATGCCCAGTCCGCGCAGTTCGAGGATCACGAACCGGTACATCACCGGAGGCCCCACCATCGCCACCACCACCAGGTTCGCGGGGTCCACTTCGATCTCGGGGAATAGCGTGGTGATGACCCCCACGCGGCCCTTCCAGCCGGGAGTGGGCTCATCCACCGTGAGCAGCACCTCGTTGCGCGGGTCCTGCTGCCATTCCGCGATCTCGTCCCGGAACAAGATGTCCTCCTCCCGGCGCGCCCCGTGCAGCACGATGAGCCGACCGTAGCGTTCCCTGCGCGCGAGGATGGAGTGGATGACGGACCTGAGCGGGGCCAGCCCTATGCCGCCCGCCACCACCAGGCAGTCCCGGCCCACCAGGTGGTCCATGGGGAAACCGTTGCCGAAGGGCCCGCGGATCCCCACCGGGTCTCCGGGTTGCAGGGCGTGCAGCGCGGTGGTCACATTTCCCAACCGCCGGACGCAGAGCTCGAAGCTCCCCGTCTGCTGCGGCCCGGAGGACACGGATATGGGGGCCTCCCCATACCCGAGGAGGCTCACCTGTACGAATTGGCCGGGGCGGTGTCCCAGCGCCTGCCCCTCTGGAAGCGCGATCTCGATCAGGCGGTCCTGCCGGGTCAGGTTCTCGGCGCGCACCACGCGGGCCGTCCGGGGGAGGTAGAGTCCCGACGGATCGGGGCCCGCGCGCCTGCTGCGGGTCTGCGTCATTCCGACGCCTCCACGATGGAATTGAGCACCTCCACGAGGCCGATGTCCGCGGTGCAGAACTTCGTGCACCGGCCGCACCCAACGCAAAACGCGTCCCCGTACTCCCGATTCAGGTGGACGAACTTGCGAAACCACCTGTGGCGCACCCGGTCCGGACGCTCGCCGCGGAAGTTGTGTCCTCCCGCCACCGACGCGAACTCCAAAAACTGACAGGAATCATACTGCCGCCTGCGGGCCCCCGAGGCGAGCCCGACCTCCACCACGTCCTCGACATCGAAGCAGAAACAGGTGGGGCAGACGCTGGTGCAGGTTCCGCAGCTGTAGCAGCGCGCCGCGGTCGCCTCCCACACCTCGCTCTCGTATTCCGCCTCCAGCAAGTCGGGAAGTTCTTTCGGCTGCGCCTTCAGGCGTCGGGAAACCCGGCTTTCCTTGTCTTCCGCCCAGTGCTCCCAGGTGTCCCGCGCCTCCGCGCTGGGCGCGCGCTTCTCTCCCGCGGAGGCGAGCAGGGCCTCTCCCTTCTCGGTGAGCGCCTCGGCCACGAATTCCTCCCCGACCGGGGTCAGAAACAGATCGGCCCCCGCGCGGGTGTGGGCCGTGCCCACGGAGGGGCAGAAGCAGTACTCGTCCGGCAGGCACTCCAGGCCGATGATGGTGGTGTGGGCGCGGCGCGCGGCGTAATTGGGGTCGCAGATCCCGTGCCTCTCTTGCATCGCCCAGTCGAGCTGGCCGATCGCCGCCAGATCACACGGGTGCACGCCGAACAGAGTGATGGGGTCCGGCGCCGCGGGCGGCCGCACCGCCGGCTCCGGGGCGCGCTGAAAGACGAACAGGTCCTCCCGGGGCGGCAGCAGCGCCTGCTTGGGGGGGAGGATGGTGCGGGGATAACTGAAGACCGCCTCCGCCGGGTCCGCGATCCACTGGAAGGCGAATGAAGAGCGTCCCCGCCTCACCGGGGCCAGCACCGCCGTGCTCTCCATCGCCCGCGCCAGCACGCTGCGCACATCGGCCGCGGAGAGGGCGGAAGGCGCCATTACGCTCCCGCTCCAGCGGTCGGGCTGAGCAATCTCGCCGCGGTGAGTCGGCCCAGCTCGACGCACTGCGCGAGCGCTTCCTCGTTGGGGACATATTTCACCCTGAGCGCCTCTCGGAGGAGAGAGAGCCCCATTTCCGAGAGTACGTCCTCGATGTGGGCGCACGCTTCCCCGCTCCAACCATAGGAGCCGAAGGCGGCGCCGGTCGGCACGCGGGGTTTCAATCCCTTCAGGTAGGTGAGCGCATCCGCCACAGAGGGAAGCATCCCGTTGTTCAACGTCGGCGAGCCCACCAGCAACACTCCCGCCTTCAGGGCCTCGTGGGCGACATCGCTCCGGTGGGAGCCCTTGAGCGAGAGGAGCTTCGCGCGCGCGCCGCCGGCCTGCACGCCGTCCGCGATCGCCGCCGCCATCAGTTCGGTGGAATGCCACATGCTGTCGTAGACGATCAGCGCCTTCTTCTCCAGGGGCCCGCCCGCCCAGTCGGCATAGCGGTTCACGATCCAGCTCGGGTTCTTCCTCCACACCGGCCCGTGGCTCGGCGCGATGATGTCGATCGCGAGGCCGAGTTGCTTGACCTTGTCCAGAAGTTTCAGGACGAGAGTGGAGAAGGGGAGGACGATGTTCGCGTAATACCGGCTCCCCTCGTAATCCAGCAGCCACTCCGGCAGTTCGTCCGCGAATCGCTCCGTGGAGGCCAGGTGCATCCCGAAGGCGTCGTTCGAGAACAGCAGCCGCTCGTCGGCTAGGTAGCTGAACATGCTGTCCGGCCAGTGCACCATGGGGGTGCCGAGGAAGGTCAGGGAGGTGTTGCCCAGGCTCAAGGTCTCGCCGTTCTTCACCGCGGTGAGCTCTTGGCTCAGGCGGAAGTGCTGGCCGATGGCCTTCACCCCCGGCGCGGATGCGACCACCTTTTCGGGCTTGACCCGTTCGATCACCCGCGGCAGGGATCCGGTGTGGTCCATCTCCGCGTGGTTGGCGACCACATACGAGATCTTCCCCGGGTCCACGACCGAGGCGACGCGCGCCATCATCTGCTCGTAGAACGGGGCCTTCACGGTGTCGATCAGCGTCACCTTGTCCGCGAGCACCAGATAGGCGTTGTAGGTGGAGCCTCTCTCCACCGCATAGCCGTGAAAGTCGCGCAGCTCCCAGTCGATCGCGCCTACCCAGTAGACGCGGTCGGTCAACTTTACCGCAGAAAAACTATCGCTCATCGCAAATCCACCGCTCCTTCCGCACTTGTGTCTAACCGCTCCAGGTGTCCGCCAGCGCGGCCAAGGTGGAGATGTGCCCCAGCTCCTCCTTGATGACGGACTGGACCTTGTCTCCTCCGAAGCGCGCCGGAACCATTTCCTTGAGGCCCGTGTAGAATACCACCGAATCCTTCTCCATCTGAATGGCGAAACGAAGGATATGGACGATGTCCTCTTCCCCGCTCAACTTCTCCCACGGATCTCCGGTCACATCGAACACATTGCGGTCCGCAAGAGACCGGAGATAGAGCGGAGTCTCCTCGTCCGGGTCGAAGACCAGTTGCTTCCGCTCCTGTTCTGTCAGCCCCGCGCGCATGGTTGCGAACGTCTGCTCGTGCTCGTCCTCCATGGCGGCCAGGTCCAGGAACATCCGCTTGGCCTTCTCGTCGGACTGCCTGTCCGCCGCCTTCCGGTAGAAGGCGGCCCCGTTTCGCTCGATCTGCTCGGCGACCGTCAGGATTTCGTCGGCGTTGAAAGCGAATGGCATCTCCCTCTCCTCATCTCTTTCCCAGCTCGGCGTCCACCCGTGCGAGCGCCTGCGCGTCCTGGGCGCCGCTCAACATCTGCACCAATTTTGCGGCGCTCTCCTCTTCCTCCTCCTGCTCCTCGATGAACCAGGCGAGGAATTCCTCCGTGGCCGCGTCCTTCTCCTCCTTGGCGGTCTCCACCAGGGCCTCGATCATGGCGGTCACCTTCTTCTCATGCGCCAGCACCCCCTTGGCCACCGCCAGCGGCGAATCCCACTCCGCCGGCGGCGCCTCGATTGCGCTCAGCCGAGCGCGGCCGTTTGCCGCCACGTAATCGAAAATCTTCAGGGCGTGGCTTTCTTCCTCCAGGGCCTGCTTCTTCATCCAGTGGCCCATGCCCGGCATTTTGCTCGCATGGCAATAGGCGGACATCGCCAGGTAGAGATAGGCCGAGTACAGCTCGGCCACGATCTGCTTGTTCAACCCTTCTTCCATTCTCTCGTTCAGCATGGCGCTCCTCATTTCTCACCGGTTGTAATGGTCGGTCGGACCGCACGCGCGCTTGCGCTAGGCCCCGGGGTCTTTCTTGAGGCACAGGAACCAGTCGAGGCACCGGTAGTCCTCTCCCGCCTGCGCCACCCGCTCGCGGGCGCTTCCGCAGGAGCCCGGCGGCGGGATGATCACCTCGTCCCCCGGCTGCCAGTTGGCGGGGGTGGCCACGCTGTGCTTGGCGTTGCGCTGAAGCGCGATCAGCAGCCGCTTTATCTCCTCCATGTTGCGCCCGATGCTCAGCGGATAGTACACCATCGCCTGCACGATGCCCTCCGGATCGATGATGAACACCGCGCGCACCGCCTGGGTGTTGCTGGCGGCCGGGTGCAGCATCCCGTACTTGCGCGCGACCTCCATGGTGAGGTCGCTGATCACCGGGAACTTGACCTCGACGCCCTTCATCCCCTTGAACTCGATGCGCTCCGTTATGGTCCGCAGCCAGGCGATGTGGCTGAACGTGGAGTCGATGGACAGCCCCACCAGCTCGGTGTTGAGCTTCTTGAAGTCCTCGGCCATGCTGGCGAAGGTCATGAACTCCGTGGTGCATACCGGGGTGAAGTCCGCGGGATGGGAGAAGAATATTATCCACTTTCCCTGGAAGTCGTCAGGGAAATTGATGGTTCCCTGTGTCGTCTCCGCCTGAAACTGGGGCGCGGGTTCTCCAATCAACGGCAACGTCTGTATTTCCTGCTCGGACATGCGTGCCTCCTCTATTTGGCAATTTGGGGAACTGCGTTCGTCTCGCCCTTAGGGTGGGTGATTCCCCTCTTCGCCGGCCTGTACACGGCTTCCTAGAATCTCGATGTCCGGCAATCGCGACATCGCCCCCCAATTCAGGTTCGACGTGTGAACCGCTGCGCGCTTCCGAGGAGCCGGGTGATCACCGGCTTCAGGCGCGGCCACTTGCTCGACAGCGCGTACTGCACGGCCGCGCCGTCATCGGTCAGCCGCAGCCGTCCCTTCCCCTCCACCAGCACGCGCACGGACTGGAAATCGAACGCGCGCGGGCACACCAGCGAGAGCACGGTGATGGGATCGAACAAAGTGAGCGGCCGGAGCTCCGGGTCCGCGCCCGCCCACTCTGCTTGTGCCCGATACTCCCGATAGCAGTCGAGAAAGAACAGGGCGGCATCGTTCCGCGGCAGGGTCTCCTCCACCTCTGCGCGAGGCAAGGTGTGGCTGCACGCCTCCAGTCCCACCACGCGGGGAGAGAGTTCCTCGAACACGATGCGCGCGGCCTCGTAATCACACTGCACGTTGTACTCCGGCTTCTGCTCCAGCCGCCCGGCCATGCAGGTGACGCTCAGCCATCTCTCCCGCACCGCGGGGTGATCGCGCGCCAGCCGCGCCGCGTTGGTCATGGCCCCGATGGTGACGAGGTGGAACGGCCGCGCGCGGGCCAGCATCGCCTGCGCGATCAGCGATATCATCGCCTCGTCCGAGGCCGGCATGTAGTCGTATACCGACCGCGGCGCCAGGCGCAGATAGGAGCGCGGCTCGGCCATGGGAGGCTCTCCCTCCAGCGGCCGCGCGGCCCCCGGCAGCACCGGCGCCTCACACCCCAGGCGCTTCAGCAGTTCCGCCGCCAGCCACGCGCGCCCCACCACCGGGCCATACACGGTGGAGACGCCCACCAGCCGCAGCCTGGGGTGACGCGCCGCCGCCCACAAGGCCACCGCGTCGTCGATGTCGTCCCCGATATCGGTGTCGATCCAGACCTCCGCCATGCCGAAATGTGTTCCGCCCTTCTTCCCCTCTCTCCTGCCCGCGGCGATATCGAATGAAGGAGTGTGAGGACGAACCGCAAACAACCCCTGTGATCCCCATATCTCCGAGGAGATTTCAATGCAAGATAGACGCTCATTGCTCTGGCCCATACCCCAGGAAGCCGCCTTTCGCGACGACGCGCTTCCTCTCGCCGACGCGGTGCTGGCGGCCGCGCCCGGCGCGGGCGAGACCGAGCTCGCGCCCCTGCGCCTGTTCGCCGACATGATCATGGACGACCACAACCTCGTCGTTCCCATCGTGCGCGGCCGGGTCCCCGCCGGAAAGATTCCCATTCGCATTGGGACCGCGGACAAGCTCGCTCCCCCGGAGGGGCCGCTGCCCACTCAGCCCGAGGGCTATCTGCTCAAGGTGTCCGCGCAGGGGGCCGAGGCGGTCGGCCGCGACACGCGGGGCGCGCAGCACGCGGTCGCCACCCTGGTGCAACTGGCGGAGCGGAGGGGGGACCAGGTGGTGTTGCGCGGGGCGGAGATCCGGGACTGGCCCTACAAGCCGGTGCGCATGGTCCACCTCTACCTGCCGGGCGCGGACCACCTCAATTACGCGCGGCGCTATCTGCGCGATTTCCTGGTGCGCTACAAGTTCAACGGGCTCTTCATCGAAGTCGGCGGCGGAGTCCGGCTGCGCGGCAAGCCCGAGCTGGCCGCCGGCTGGAGGCGCTTCGTGGAGGAAATGCGCGCCATCGGAGACACCGGGCGCATCTATGGGGAGCATTGTCCGCTCGGCCCCGGCCGGCGGTTTTCCGGGTCCATCCATACCCATCTGGCCGACGGCCGCTATGTCGAGGCCGAGGACCTGGCCGCGCTCTTCGACTGGGCGAGGGAATATCACCTGGAGCCGGTCCCGGAGATACAATCGCTGAGCCATGCCTACTATCTGGCGACCGTGTTTCGGGAGATCGCCGAGATCCAGGAGGCCGATTTCCCGGACTCGTACTGCCCCAGCAACCCGCGCTCCTACGAGATTCTGTTCCAGGTGATGCAGGAATACATCGAGCTCGCGAAGTGCCGCAGCGTCCACATCGGGCACGATGAATGGCGGCAGGCCGGTTGGTGCGAAAAGTGTCGGCAGCGGGACACCGGCGAACTCTTCGGCGAGGATGTGGTGAAGATCGCCTCCTGGCTGATCGAGCGCGGCCTGGGGGTGTGGATGTGGAGCGACCACCTGGTGCCCACGCACAACGGCATCGGCAGAAAGATAGAGACCGACAAGGTCGTCTACGACCACCCGGACACCCAGCGGGCGGCGGAAATCATCCGCGCCGGCGCGCCCCACATCACTATCCTCAACTGGTCGTGGTACCGCGGTCAGAAGGACGCGGACGAGGTGATCGCGGACCTTGGTTTCAAGCAGATCTACGGGAACTTCGACGGCCGCCGCTTCCCCGACTGGGAGGCGCGGAGCGCCCACCCCAGCGTGCTCGGCGCGGAGATCTCCTCCTGGTGCGCCTGGGAGGACTTCGAACTGGGCATGATCCACTACCCGCCCGCGATGTACTCCGCGAACCTGCTCTGGTCCAATCGATGGCCCGAGCCGCGCGCGGCGGAGGAGATGAGCGCGCGGCAAATGCCGCGGCTGCGGGACCGCCTGAAGCGCTCCTGGGGGGAACCCCGCCTGTGGAGCCTCGCCGTCAAGCCGGAGCGCAAGCGCGTCGTCTCGATCGCGCCGGCCGCAAATGCCCCGCTGAAGACAGACCAGTGGGACCTGAGCGGCCTGCGCGTCGGTCCGGCCGAGTATGACGGCGTCCCATATTCATTCGGCGGCGCAGGCGAGGCATCCGGATCCGCCGTGGTGGTCGTCGAACGCGCCCACAAATCGGAGGCCGAGTATCCCCATGTCTCCGCCTCCATCCCCATAGAGGGCGAATACGGCGCGCTCATCTTCTGGCAGGCCGCCGACGCGAAGGGGGGCGAGCCCGCGCACGCGGGGGATGGCACCAACTTCCCGCGCGACGCGGCCGAGCTCCTCGGCTGGTATGAGGTGCGCTATGCGGACGGACTGAGCCGCAGCGTCGAGATTCGCTACGGGGAGAATGTAATGGAGTGGGATCACGGACACGCGCTGCTCTATCAGCCGCGGGAGCTCCCCGCTGGAGAACTTCCCGACGGCCGGCCGCTCGTGGTCTGGGGGCTGGAATGGACGAATCCCCGCCCGGGTACGCCCATCGTCTCCATCACGCTCCACGGCGCGGGAGCTCTGCCTCCGGAACACAGAACCCACGGCGGCTCTGACGCGCGGCCCATGCTCCTGGGAATCACGACCGTCGAGACGCCCAAATGGGAGGATTACCGGCCGGAGAAGAAGGGGAAATTGCCCGGCTGGGAATGAACCATCGGGGATAATGGACGCGCCGCCGCATGTGGCAATAACCACATGCTGGGGCAGGGAGCCGAGCCAGCCGCTCCTTCCACATTCCACCAGGGAGGGAAGGGCGGGCTCGGCTCCCGCAGTTGGCAACCCCATTCGCCCAACCCCAAACTCTCTCTGCCCGCAGCGCGCGGAGCAGAGACGATGGCCGCGCTCATCGCGGCCGCTACCACGAGGCGAATGACTCCAAGTTAGGTTCCCTGATGGACCCTCACGTCCCCATGACTACAGCGTGTGAAGGCGACCAACAGGATAGCCCCTCTACAGCGAAAATTGTGTGCGGACTTCCCTGCTGGTTGGCCAAAATGCATACAAGGCGGCTCGCCATGTGCCGAAGTCATGACGTTTATCAGCTGAGGGGAAAAGTGATGGAGCAGAATGGACACGCGATTTGGGAGCAGTCTATCTATCCTTCGTGCCTTCCATGCCTCCGGGCCGCCTGGTAGGCCGCGTCGAAGTGCTCCAGCGGGGTGCCGGGAGCGACATTGTTGCCCTCGCAGAAGATGAACCGCCGCCCCTCCTTGGCCCCGCCGGCCATGATACTAGCAGTCTCTTCTTCGATCTTGCAAGGCGGCCCTTCCTTCAGCGTCTGCGGGTGCAGGTTGCCCCGCAGCAGCGCGCCCGGCCCGAGCTCCCGACGGGCGCGGCCCAGGTCCACCGGAAAGCCGAGGTCGAAGTCCTGGACGTTCAGCTCGCGCTGCACGATGGGAAGCAGATGCTGGACGCTTCCGCACAGGTGGATGGCATTGGGTCCGCCCTGGGAGAACTCCGAGACCATGCGGAGATGATGGGGGAGTACGAACTCGCGGTACTGGTCTACGGAGAGCAGTTGGATGCTGTCGTCCGCGAACCCCCATCCGGGCTGCGGGTACTTCACGCCGTTCACCTCGCCCACCGCGCGCACCCGTGTGATGATCGCCTCGGTCACGAACTCCAGCAATTCGCGCGCGAAGGTCGGGTCCTCGTAGAGGTCCAGACACAATTCGGTGGCTCCCCGAAGGTTGCAGGCCACCGTGAAGGGACCGTCGGTACCGCCGCCGCTGAGAAGAGACCGTCCCACCGGACGCCCACAGAAGTCCTCGCGCCTTCTGCGTTCCTCGAAGCGCTGATAGAACTCCCACGCCCGGCCCATTATGCCGCCGTGCAGGGGATCGGGGATGCTCAGCGATGCGAGTTTCCCCTTGTCCTCCTTGAGGAGGGGCCACGTGTCCGGCACCTCGCCCGGGCGAAACTCGATGGGGCAGCCCAGCCATGCCGCCTCGTAGATATTCTGGAAGTCCGGCCTCAGTCCGTCCCACTCCTCGGGCAGGCCCCAGGGCTGATCCATGGACACGTGCTCGCGGATCCACCTGCGAAACGCGAGCTGCACCTCCCACTGCGCGTCCGGGTCCTGAAAATACTGCTCGAATGTGTAACCCTTTTGATTCAGCGCGGGATCGAGCAGATAGTACCGGGTGTTGAAGTTCCAGACCACGGGCACGCGCGCCGGCGCGCCGGAGTGGAAATCCCGCCACAGTTTCTCCACCTCCGCGTTGTGGCGGGCGATGGCGCGCGCGTCCCACCGCGCGTCCCCGGAGGCGCTATTCATCCAGCGGCTGCTCCTCTCCCCACATGTTCATGACGGCGATGAAGCTGGAGGGGTGCTCGACTTCCATGAATGTGGCCGAGGGGCGGCGGTCGCTTCGGCGGAGTTTCACGACCCGGCGGAAGGGGGGCTGGAGCGGGATGATCCCGAAATCCTCGTTCTTGGCCCGTTCGACGGCGCGACGGGCTCCCTCGCGGATGAGCTCCCGCGCCCGCACGGGGTGAAGGTGCACGGCCGAGGTGGTGGCCCGGCGGTACTCGTCCACGTCGAGGTCCCCGCCGACGTCCGCCCGCAGCCCGCGCTTCACCGCCGCGGTCTCGATCCCCGGCACCAGCGCCTCCGCCTCCCGGCAGAAGGCCTCGTCCCCGGACCCGAAGATGGACCGCACCCCCAGTTCGCTGGCGCACATCGCCAGTTCGCCGAATTCACCGATGGCGACCCCGTTCACCGTTTCCTCGAGGTAATGCAAGGACTGCGTGTGGCAGAGATGGCCGTATGGAGTGCGCGCCTTCGCGTGCTGCCCCACCCAGACGACGGCGTCGAAGGACTCGTCGAGCCCCAACGGCCACTCCTCGTCCGGCCAGCCGCGCTGGAGGCTGACCCGCGGGTCGAGAAGCTGCACATCAATTCCTCCCGGCCCATGCGCGTCGCACACCAGTATCTCCGTCGCCCCGCCCTCCAGCAACCCCTCCACGGCCGCGTTGACCTCCCGCGTCAACAGTTCGCGCCCCTCCGCGTAGTGTAATTTGCCCGGGGTGGTCCAGTCCCAGTCCTGCACCCCGGCCACGCCCTCCACGTCCGTCATCACGAAGACCTTCATTTGCTGCTCCCTTCGCGCTGCCCGTCATCGCACGAACAACAACACGATCAGTTGCGCGGCCAGCGCCCTCATCAATTGCGTCAGCGGATATACCGTCGCGTAGGCCGGGATCGGCTCCCGCGTGCGGGTGCCGGAGGAGGCGAACGCCAGCGCCGGCGGATCCGTCATGCTCCCGGCCATCAGCCCGCAAACAGAGAAGTAGCGCAAGCGGAGCCCAAATCCTGCCAGCAATGCGCCCACCGCGGCCGAGGCGGATGCGTGCCAACCGGATGCTGCCGATGAGCAGAGCCAGCGCCGTGGCGGCCGCGATCACGAACACCGCGGACACGCTGCTCCCGCCTCCTATCCAGTCCCAGAGCCACATGGGCGCGGAAATCCTTTCCGGGGGGTGTGCGGTCGAGTATAGCCGCAGAGCTCGCCCCCGTCAAAATCGCGATGGCTTTCTCTTCACCTCGGGGCGGAGTTCATGCTATCATGCAGATTCTATGAGAAACCGCAGACGGAAAAGGAGGCATCGGCGAGCATGGGAAACAACAACGCAAAGGCCGGGTTGGAGGACATCATTGCCTGTGATTCGCGGATCTGTTTCATTGACGGCGAAAAGGGCAAGCTCCTCTATCGCGGCTATGATGCGATAGAGCTCGCCGAGAAGAGCACCTTCGAGGAGGTGGCGTACCTGCTCTGGTATGGACGCCTGCCGGGCAAGGTGGAATTCGACGCCTTCCTCGACGGCTTCACCGGAAGCATGGATCTCCCCATTCGGGTGACCATGGTGTTGCGCCTCTTCCCCCGCATGGCCACTCCCATGGAGGTGTTGCGCACCGCGGTCTCCTCCATGGGGCACTGGGACCCCGACTCCGGCAACACCCGTCTCGACGCCTGCCTCCGCAAGGCGCAGCGCCTCACCGAGAGGATGCCCCTGGTCATCACCGGCCATCAGCGGCTGCGCGAGGGAGAGGAGCCCATGCCGCCGCTGCCGGGCAAGGGGGTCGCCTACAACTTCCTGTACACCCTGCACGGCACTCCGCCGGACGATGAGACCGCGCGCATCCTGGACATCTGCCTGATTCTCCATGCCGATCACGAGCTGAACGCCTCTACCTTCGCCGCCCGGGTCACCGCGGCCACCATGTCGGACATGTACTCCTCGGTGACCAGCGCCATCGGCGCGCTCAAGGGCCCCCTCCATGGGGGAGCAAACGAGCAGGTGATGCACATGCTCGATGAGATCGGGGACCCGGCCAACGCCGAGAGGTGGGTGCGGGACGCACTAGACCGCAAGCAGAAGGTCCCCGGCTTCGGCCATCGGGTCTACCGGGTCGAGGATCCCCGCGCCACCCTGCTCAGGGGCTATGCGAAGGCTCTCTCCGAGCGCAAGGGCGAGATGAAGTGGTTCGAGATCGCCCAGGAGGTGGAACGCGTGATGGTGGCCAACACCAAGGTCCGGCCCAACGTGGACTTCTACTCCGGGATCATCTACCACCTGATGGGCATTCCCGCCTCGCTGTTCACCCCGATTTTCGCGTGCAGCCGCATCGTCGGGTGGACCGCGCACATCCTGGAGCAGTGGCAGAACAACCGGATTATCCGCCCCCGCGCCAATTACATCGGCCCCGCGGAGCGCCGCTACGTGCCGATTGACGAGCGGGAGGCCTGACGCCGCCCTGCCCTTGGGGCTCCGCCGCGAAATATCCGGCAACGCCGGGCAGCCCCGGTTCCCCGCGCTCCGCCCGCGACATTCCTTGCCTCGCCGTGTCTAACCGCGCCGAAAGCGGCAGCGATTTCAGCCCAGTGTCAGGAGGAATGAAGCGGTGTTCGAGCCAATCGCGCGCGGCGGTGTCGTGATGATCCCCCTCTTGCTGTGCAGCGTGATCGCGTTGGTGGTGGCGGTCGAGCGCTGGCTGTATCTGCGCCACGCCAGGCCGGACAGCAAGAGGCTGATGGATAAGATTCGGGCCGCCCTGGAGCGCGGGTCCCAGGAGGAGGCGAGGGGGGTGTGTGAGGCCACCCCGGGGCCGGTGGCGAGAGTGCTGGGCGCCGCGCTCGCCAATTTCGACATGCCCAAGGAGGACCTGAGGGAGGTGGCCCGGGAGGTGGCGCTCTCCGAGCAACCGGTGCTGGAGCGCGGCCTGCCCGTGCTCGCCACCATGGTCACGGTAGCGCCGCTGCTCGGCCTTCTCGGCACCATCTCCGGGCTCATCAAGGTCTTCCGCGTGATCGCCGGGGGCGACATCGGCAACGCGGCCGCCCTCTCCGGCGGCATCGCCGAGGCGCTCATCACGACCTTCACGGGCCTCTGCATCGCCATTCCCTTTCTCATCGTCTACAACTCGCTCGCGGGGCGCGTGGACGCGCTCGCCCACGAGATCGAGTTGCGCGTGACCGAGCTCCTGAACCTTCAGACCAGGGCGGGAGGGGGACGATGAACGGACAATCCGCCTGGGGAGGGTCTCTCCTTCCGCGGGGCCGGCGCCGCCTGCGCCCCTATCTGGACCTCACGGCCATGATCGACGCGGTGTTCATCCTGCTCATTTTCTTCGCTGTGACCACCACCTTTGCCGGGGCCCGCACCGGGCTGGCCCTGAAACTCCCGTCGGCGAAGACCGCCTCCCCAGTGCCCACGCGCGTCAGCATCACCCTCCTGCCGGGCCAGCCCGCCCGGGTGGGCGGCCGGGTCGTGACCGCGGGCCGCCTGGGTCAGGCGGTGACAGAGGCGGCCAAGGGCGACACCGACGCGCAGATAGTGGTGGCCGCCGACGAGAAGGTTCCGTATTCGCAACTGGTGGAGGCGCTGGACGAAGTGCGCGCCTCCGGGTTCCACCGGATAGCGCTCGCCGCCAACCCGAAGCGCACGCAAGAGCGCACACCGCCGCGGTGAGGGCAGAGGATTCTCCATGTCGGCAGAGCAGGCAATCGTAGAGAGACCGCCGATGGGGGAGGCCCAGCGGTACCGCGTCGCCGCCGCGGTCTCCGTTGGCTTCCACGCACTCCTGTTGTTGCTCATCGGGCTGCTCGCAGGGCGCGGCCCGGCCGCGCGCAAGGCGCTGATCCCCATCGAGCTCACCGTCACGGAGCGCACCGCGCCCACACTGGTCTCGGGGGGGAGGCGCACTCCCGAGGTCGTCAAACGGCCTGAGAACGCGGCGCGGCCGCGCCGGACCGCTCCCAATGCGGCCGCGGCGAAGACCGAGAACGAGGGCGCCAAATCGCCGGCCCCCCGCATCCTCACCTCCAACAAGTCCCGCGAGCCGGCCGCCGAGAGGCCGAAGCCCCAGGGTGTCGCCGCCGACCAGACCAGGCGGAAAGAGGAGACCGGGCCCACGTACGGTCCGGCGGAGGCGGAGGCTCCTTTGCCCGTCTATCCCAAGCGCGCGCTCGACGCGCGCATGGAGGGCCGGGTGACGCTCGCGGTCACCGTGGGCCCGGACGGTAAGGTCAAGTCGGTCGCCGTGCTGCATACCTCCGGCCACCCGGTGCTGGACCACGCCGCCAAGCGGGCGCTGGAGCAGGGTTGGGTCTTCCGGCCGGGCATGAAGAACGGAAAGCCCGCCCCCGGCAAGGTCGAGGTCACCATCGAGTTCACGGACGGAAAGGTCAAGCGAGGATAGCCCCATGCGCATCACGATTCGCAACTGTGCCGCCGCGCTGACGCTGTGTGCGCTCGCGGCCTTCACCTCGCCCGCGCGGGCGGAGCCGCCGAAGGCCGAGGCGGAAAATCGGGCCCCGGTTCCGGTGGTCTCCGTCGCCAACGAGTTCATCCGCATCCGCGTGAACGCGGGCGCGCAGGAGACCGGCCGCTTCGCCGTGGACACCACCGGCGGCGACCCCTCACGCGCCTCCGACGACAACCAGGTGCTCATCTATGGCAGCCGAGAACCGTGGACCTCGTACACCACGGTCGTGGCGGACGGGGAGCCGTTCGTGTTCGGCGGGCCGACCTCGCGGCGTGCGGGGGCGGGGGC
>WFSF01000224.1 GCA_015486155.1 Armatimonadota bacterium | reverse complement strand
GTTGGGCGGAGGACTGGGGGTGGCGCTGGCGGCGGTGCTGTTGCTGGCGTCCGGGATCATCCCCGGCACCCAGCAGCAGGTCACGCGATCGGCGCTGGGGCCGCGCATCATCGGGTTCGTTCCCCGCCTGTACGAGACCATGGACCGGGCCGGCCTGCCTCTCCCCAAGTTGGTGCGGCTGCCCAGCGACTACCGAGAGGAGGCCCTGGGGGTGCGGCAGGGCCTGCAGTTTCTGCGCATCAATTTCGCGCGGCTGGACGGCGCGATGTGCATCAACTGCCGGGCGCCGGTGCATTTCGTGGGGTACAAGTTCTCGAAGGGGACCCTCATCTCGCCGAAGTTCGTGTGCCCCAACTGCGGCCGCACCTCCGACGGATGCCAGACCTTCGAGGGGTTCCACGCCATCTACGGCAAGTGCCCGGTGGAGCTGGCGAGGGAGGGGGTGCAGTTCGACTGCGGGGTGTGGACGAACGGATGGTACACCGTGCCCCACGGCAAGTGCCCGGTGTGCGGGAGGGAGTTCAAGGGAGCGAAGCAGACCGCGCCGGCGGGGGCTATTCCGGCTTCGCGGCGATGAGGTTCCGCGGGTCGAATATGCCGCGCTCCACGCACCACTCGCCGAAGGTGGCCCGGCGCTGTCGGGCGTAGGTCTGGATCAGTTCGATCCCGTTGTGGAGCAGGGGGAGTTTTCTGCCGATGGGACACGGCAGCCACTCGACGCGGCCGAAAAGACGACAGATGAGGGGGCGCGCGGGGTAAACGAGACACCGCCTTCGGGTCACATCGTAGAAGAGACACGCTTCATAGGAGATATCCTCGAACCACTGCACGGTCTTGCTCTGCTCCAGAACGCGCCGCGCCTCGTTCGGGTCGCATTTTTGCAGGTACTCCACTATGCGCTCGAACTCGTCCTCGGCCATCTGTATCCCGGCCGTGCAGCGCATTCCGCACTCGTGACAGCCGTCACACGGGTCGCGCGGGTTCCTGCGTTTTCTCTTCGCCAGCGGGTAGTTCCAGTCGGCCACTGCTTCGCAGTCCTCGACTCCCCTATCTCGAGTAGATATTTCCGCGGGCCTCGCGGTAGTCCTGCCGGGCTTGACTTGACATCGTTGCCGGCTCCTATGCTATGTAGTGATGATCGCGCGCAGTCGTAGAGGAGGTTAGAAGCATGAAACGGTGGCTTGTTTTCGCTGTTGGAGTTGCCATGCTGTGTCGTGCGGGCGGCGTGTCCGCCGGCGAGCTCGTGACCGGTGCTGACAAGTACAAGTTCGAGCCGGGAGACAAGGTGCTGGTCGAGCTAGATTTCCGCCAGTGCCCGGTCGGGGAGCCCCCGCAGGGGTTCGACGAGGTTGTGGGGGCGGCCGAGTGTGTCAGGCATGGGGACCAAATGTATGTGGCGCCCGCCAGCGCCGGGGACCTGAAGCTTTACAAGAGAGTCGATCTCGGGCGCGGGGATTTCTCCATCGAGTTCACCCTGGTCCCCCATGACTCGGCGTATGCGTGGGCCGTCTTCGAGCTCTACAAGTCCAGCCCCAAGGGTTGGCACGCGGAGAAGGCGATCGGGGCGCTGGTCGCCCGCATGAGCTCCAAGAGGTATTGCGACATCTTCATGGACGGGGTGGGCAAACTGGCGAGCCTTGATCACTGCAACGACCGGCCGCTACACTTCGCCATTCAGGCGCGCCGGGGCCAGTACCGCGTGTATCTGGACGGGAAGCGCCTCACGTCGGTGCCGTTTTCTCTGGGCGAGGGGGAGCGCGTGAGCGGATTCGGGCTGATCCGAGTGCGCGGGGCCGCGCCCTACGAGGCGCTGTTCGGCGGCATCAGGGCGGCCAAGTACACGGAGAAAGAGGCGAGCCCGCTCCCTGAGGACCTCGGCGTCAAGGTGGACACCACCGCGCGGGGATGGACGCTCACCGTCCCCGCGAGGGTGTTGTTCGACTTCAACGAGTTCGTCCTCAAGCCGGAGGCGAGGAGCGCGCTGGACACCCTCGCGGGATTCATCGAGAAGAACAAGGTGCGAAGGATAATCATCACCGGCTACACCGACAACGTGGGGAGCGCCGCCTACAACCTGAGGCTGTCGCTCCAGCGCGCTCAGTCGGTCGGGGACTACCTGATGTACCGCCATGAAATTCCCGCGGGGAAACTGACGATCGTAGGAAAAGGGGAGGCCGACCCGGTCGCCGACAATGGCACAGAGGAGGGACGCGCACAGAACCGCAGGGTCACGATAGAGCTGGTCAGGTGACGAGGCCGCGCTGAGCAGGCGGTCGCCGCCCCGGCCAGTCTTTTCCCCGTGGATTGCCTGCTTGTCAGGCAGTCGACGGGGAAGGCGCGTTTGACACACTAGATGGCGCCTGTTATATTACCCCAATTCAGTTGCGTTCCAGCAACGCACCCGCATTTTCACTCAGACCAGGGGAGGTTGCACGACCGATGAGCGATGTCGAGATCGGACGCGGGAGGAAGAGCCGCAGGACTTATGGTTTCGATGATGTGGCCCTGGTGCCATCCGCCGTTACTCTCGACCCCGAGGATGTGGACCTGAGTTGTGACCTGGCCGGGATCAAGCTGGAGACTCCCGTTCTGGCCTCCGCCATGGATGCGGTTACTGACCCGAAGTCGGCCGCGGTGCTGACGGAACTGGGGGGCATGGGGGTGCTGCACCTGCAGGGGCTCTACTGCCGATACGAGGACCCGGCCCCGGTGTTCGAGCGCATCGTATCCGCCTCCGCCGAGGAGGCCGTGGAGGTGGTGCAGGAGGCCTATCGCGAGCCCGTGAAGGAGGACCTCATCCTGCGGCGGATCGAGGAGATGAGGCGGCTGGGGGCGAAGGTGGCGGTGTCTCCGCCTCCCGCCTTCGCCGAGCGCGCGGCGGAGATCATCGGCCCGGGCAAGGTCGATGTGATGGTGGTGGCGGCCACGGTGACCACCGCGAAGCATATCTCCTCCCGCTTCAAGCCGCCGGATTTCGCGGCGCTTTCCAAGCGGCTGGAGGCTCCGGTGTTCGTGGGGAACTGCGTGAGTTACGAGGGCGCGCTGGACTTGATGCGCGCGGGGGCGGATGGAGTGCTGGTGGGCGT
>WFSF01000223.1 GCA_015486155.1 Armatimonadota bacterium | reverse complement strand
CCATGGGCCCGCTCAACTGCCGGTCGAGGGCGTCGAGAACGGCGGCCGCCGCGGCGCGGTTGCGGTCATCCGCGGCCATGACCGAACCCAGCAGAACGCGCTCTCGGCCCTCGCGGGTGAACCTGACGACTGCGTGAACGACCTCCTGGGAGAGGGAAGTCGCGTCCAGCCGGCTCTCCAGGAGTTGCGCGCGCGGGGATGATTTGGGGGAACTGGTTTGGCGCAGGTATTCCTGCACCGCCGCCACACACGCCGCGGCCACGGTCCGGTGGACGTCGCCGCCCGCTTCCCGCCGAGCGCGGCCTGTGAAACGACTTTCCCCGAGAGCGAGCGCGACTTCCGCCTCGCAGAAATCAGGGCCGGTGCGAGTGGCGATTTCTCGAATGCACAGACGGGGGCCGGCCGGACCGGCCGCCTCCGGAACGACCGGCGGCGAGGCAACCGAGTCGTCTCCCGGTCCGGCCTGTTGCGGCGCAACGCTCACGGAAGGCTCTCCGGCGATTCCTCGGGCCATATCTGCAACTGACCCCGAGTCTGTTCGCGAACGGCGCGCCGGTGTGCCTCTTTGGGCGAGAAGCCCCGCTGGCGATAGCGCCAGATCGTCTCGACGAGCTGGAGCTGCTGGGTGGTGTAGAGATTGCGTTCAATCTTGCCGTGACGTTGCTTGATGGGCCGTAAATAACCGCGCTGCTCTAGGTAGTAGACATGCTCCTTTGTCATTCCAGGGCAGCGTGCCAGCAAGTCTGCCATTGGGTGGAGCTCGCTCAAGTCGTCTGCGCGCACCGCGGCCCCCACATATGCATATGTGAACTGCGGGGCAGTATAACCCGATTCTCACACCCCGTCAACCCCTGAGCGAAAAAAAATTGGTCACTATATTTATCCACGGATTGAGCGAATGTCCGCATCCACGCCGTCTGCTTCACAAGGTATGCGGTTGACTGGAGAGGAAAACTCCATGCTGGGGGGATCACTTGCTGTGAGGTGGAGACGCCGATGAGGAGATTCACCGAGGCCGACCTGGAAAAAGCAATGGTGGAGGGCGAGGCAGGGGGGAGGAAAGTGAGCGCGGCCGTTCTCCCGCGGATGGGGGCCAACCTGGTTTCGTTTCAGGTGGACGGCCGGGAGTTCATTCACTTCGATCCCGACCGCGTGCTGGCCAACGGCGCAGACATGACCGGAGCCTTCCAGATGTTCCCCACGCCCTGTCGGCTGGCCGGTTCGCGCTATGTCTTCCAGGGCCGGGAGATCGTCCAGCGCAAGCAGGGAGAGGAGGTGTTCATCCACGGTCTGGTGAGAGACGAAGTCTTCGCGACGGAGCGGCGCGATGGTGAACTCGTGAGCGCGCTCGACATTACGGAGAATCATCCGGTCTATGAGGGATTTCCCTTCGCGGGGCGACTGACCACGGTCCACCGCATCGTCCCAGGCGGCCTGGAGATTCACTTCTCATTCGAAAACCTCGGCGACTCGCCCGCGCCGGTCGGCTATGGGCTCCATCCGTTCTGGCGAATTCCCGGGCAGCGCCGCGATGTGCTGGTGCAGATACCCGCCGACTACACCATGCAGCTCGCGGAACTCATCCCCACCGGCCGGTTGATGCGGGTGGAGGGCACGGGATACGACTGGCGGGAGCCGCGCTCCCTGCAGGGAGTGGAGATAGACGCGGTCTTCTACCCGAAGCGGCCCGGAGACACCGCCGGCATCACCTTCGCGGACGAGGGGCTCCGGCTGGTGCTCCAGGCGAGCGAGAACATGAAGCACATGATCTGCTACGCGCCGGCAGGTCAGCCGTTCGTCTGCCTGGAAAACCTCACTTGTTCCCCCAATGCCCCCAACCTCGCAGGGGAGGGATATGTGGAGGAATCGGGCCTGGCCGTGGTCGCGCCGGGAGAGACGTGGTCGGGGTGGATCCGCTACACGGTGGAGAACGTGTGAGCAGAGGAGAAAGACGCATGGCGATAGAGCCGCAAGACCTGGTGAACGCGGCGCACAAGGCCGCCGAATGGCTGGCCGCGCACCAGACCGAGCAGGGGAACTACCTGGGAAAGGAACCGCCCACCGAGGACGGCGTCTACCCGGATTCCGACGACCTGGGGTGCTACTACAAGAGTTTCTACTCCCTCCGCGCGGCGGGAGAGACCGTCGCGGCGGCGAGGGGCCTCGGGTACCTGATCGAGCGCTTCATGACGCCGGAGGGCGATTTCGTCAACTCCCCCACGGAGCGCACCAAGGGGAGTTACACGCCGAATTTCTCCCAGCTCTACCCGAACACCTGGATCCTGCGCGGGTTCATGGCGATGGGGTGGTTCGGGTACGCGCGGCGCGCGTGGGAGTTCCTGCTGAAGCACCGGGATCCTGAGACCGGCGGCTTCTTCGCCACGGTCACCCCGAAGACGGATCTCATAGACTCGAACGTGACCGGAGTGGGCGGGGTGTTGTGCGCCATGTTGATGGGGGAGATGGATAAAGCGATTCAAAGCGGCGACTTTCTGCTGAAGATGATCGAGGCCCAGCCTGACCCGAAGAAGATGTATACCCGCTGGAGGCTCGGCGAGGGGCTGGTGACCGATGCCTCCGACGTGGAGGAGAAACTGCGGGCCTACTGCTACATAGACGCGGAGCGGCCGAAACAGGCCTACTGGCCGTGGGCGATGCCGATGGCGAACCTGGCGCTGTTGTACGACCGGGCGGGCGAGAAGCGGTTCCTCGAGGGCGCGATTCGGGTGCACGAGTTTCTGTCTTCGTGTCATCCGCACGCGTTCTCCTGGACCACCAGCGGAAAGTCCGGGTGGGGCTCCGCGATCCTGTACCGCCTGACCGGCGACCGGAAGTACCGGGAGACGGCGCTGATGGAGATGGAGTTCATTCTCGGTCTCCAGCAGCCGGAGGGCGCGATGCTCTTCCCCGGCGCGGAGAGCATCGAAGCCCAAGCGACGCGCACCACATATGACCTCACCGGCGAATACACCGCATGGCTGACGGACACGGCCGCGGAACTCATGGCGCGAGGATGAGCGATGGCAAAAGAGCGATTGGTGCTGGGGATGGATGTGGGCGGCACGAAGACGGCGGCCGCGATCGTGAACGAAAGAGGAGTGGTTCTCGGGCAGGGGATAGGCGCCTCCGGCAACATCAACTTCGTCACCCGCGAGCAGGCGGAACAGTCGTTCCGGGACGCGATCGGCGCGGCGCGGGAGATGGCGGGGCTCGATACGCTGAAGACGGAGATAAACATCATCGGGATCGAGCCGGAGCCGGAGGTGCTCCACCCCGTGATCACCGAGCTAACCGGCTGTGACCGGATCCTGCACAAGAAGGAGGGCGAATGCTCGCTGGTGGGCGGGCTGGTGTCACCGGTGGGCATCTCGCTGATTGCGGGGACGGGATCGGTG
>WFSF01000222.1 GCA_015486155.1 Armatimonadota bacterium | reverse complement strand
GTCCACGGAGAGTGCGCGAAGTACCAGAGCGTCCGAAGCAGAGAGGTCAACACCACGCTCACGATGACAATGGGCTTGCGGCCGACCCGGTCGCTGTATAGGCCCCACAGGGGCTGACAGAGGAACATGGCAAACGACGGCAGCGCGATCATCAGGCCGGTCCAGAATTCGGCCTGGTGGAAGCGGAGGCCGATGTCCTCCTGGAGGAAGACGGGGAAAAAGGTCATGGCGAAGGTCCACTCCAGGAACACGAAGAACATCGCCAGCCACATTCCGTAGAGGGTGGACCGCCAACGGCCGTCAGGGTCCGGAATCTCGGTTGCGCCTCCTGCAACTTCCTCTGGACTCGGCATGGAGAGACTTGTTCGCCACAGCCACGGCCGGGGCCTTTGTGCGCAAAACGCCCGCCCGGAGTACGACCCGCCCCTGAGAGGAATATGGAAAAATACAGGAGGGATAATATGTAGAGTGGCGCCGGAGGCATAAATGATGACTGGCAGGTGACGCACCATGGGGTATGGGAAGAGACGGGACGGTTTCACTCTGATAGAGATGCTGATTGTGATCGTAATCATCGCCAATCTGGCGGTGATCATCATCCCTCGTCTGCTGGGAACCGGCCGCAAGGCGAAGGAGGCCGCCCTGCGGGGCCAACTCCAGACCATTCGCAAGGCGATCGAGCAGTTCAGCGCTGAATGTGGGGATTTCCCGGCCAGCCTCGACCAACTGCAGACCAGGCCGGCCGCCGGGGCGGTGGGCGGAAACGGCATTCCATTGGACGTGGACTCCTGGACGGGGCCTTATCTCAGAACCACCGATGGCGGGCTGCCAGTGGACCCCTTCACCGGTGACAACACGAGCTGGGACTACACGCCTTCCACCGGAGAGATCCACAGCGGTTCTCCCCTGAATTCGCTGGCCGGCGACCCCTACGCCGATTGGTAGCGATCAAGCGCGCGCCACAGCCACATTGAATGAAAAATTCCTCCCCAGGGTCTTGCATTTCCTGTGATTAGTGGTACACTGTACTAGAACAATGGTACAGTGCCATGATAGATCACATTGATCCGAAATCGCCCGTACCCATCTACCGGCAGATAATCGACAGCATCTGCCGGGGGGTGGCGGCCGGAACGCTGTCGCCGGGGGACCGACTTCCCTCAGTAAGAGAACTGGCGGCGCGGCTCCTCGTGAACCCCAACACGGTGGCCCGCGTCTACCGCGACCTGGAGAGGGATGGGCTGCTGGAGACCCGGCGGGGCACCGGCACCTTCATCTCCTCCCACGCCGCCTCCCTGGCCCAGGGGGAGCGGAGGCGGCTGGTGCGGGAGCGCCTGGCGGAGGCGGCCCGCGACATCCGCGCCTTCGGGCTCTCCACCGAGGAGGCGCTGGATCTTCTCCGGGAGGCCCTTGGCGACCGCAGGGAAGAGCGAAAGGACTGAGGGATGGGAGACAACGGCTACGCAATCACCACCGAAAACCTCACCATGCGTTTCGGCCGCAAGTATGCCCTGAGGGAGATCAACGCGCGGGTGCCCACCGGCAGCATCTACGGTCTGCTCGGCCCCAACGGCGCGGGCAAGACCACCTTCGTGCGGGTGTTGCTGAACCTCATCATCCCCTCCCGGGGGACCGCGGTGGTGCTGGGCTACGACGTGCGCCGGAAGCCGGTGGAAATCCGCAAGGGGGTGGGGCACGTGGCCGCGCTCCAGCCCCTCTGGGAATGGATGACCGTGCGCGAGTTCGCGGGGCTGATGAAGGGGTGTTATCCCCGATGGGAGGAGGAGCCGGTCCGCAAAATCATCGCCGACATGGGCATCGGGATGAAGGACAAACTCGAACACCTCTCGCGGGGCCAGCGCGCGCTGGTGTCGCTGGCGGTGGCGATCGGGCACCGACCGGACTTGCTGCTGCTGGACGAGGCTCTCACCGGGCTCGACCCCATCGCCCGCCGGGAGGTGCTCCGCAACATCATTGACGTGATGCACGAGGAGGGCCGCACGGTCTTCATCACCGGCCAGGACCTCCCGGACATGGAGCGGATCATCGACTACGTGGGCTTCGTGGTGGGCGGCCGGTTGATCGCGGAGTCCCCGCTCGACGACCTCAAGGCCCGGGTGAAGCGTATCCGCGTGGAGCACCCGCCGGACGCCCGGGTGGAGCCGCCCGCGGGCGCGCGCAACATCTCCCGCGGGCCGCGGGAAACCGAGTTCACCGTCCAGGACTACTCGCCGGCCATGCTGGAGGCGTTCGCCGCGCGCGGCCTGCGCGCGGAGGCGCTGTCCCTCGGGCTGGAGGACATCTTCATTGACCTGGCGCAGGGCCGACTCGGAGCGGAGGCGAAGTAATGGGCGCCATCTTCCTCAAGGAATGGCGGCAGAAGAACCTCCTCTTCCTGTTCTCCGTCCTCATGACGGGGTTCTTGCCGATGTTGTATCTCTTTCTGACATTGACCGTGGTCGAGAACTGGCAGGACCAGAGGACGCTCGACGATTGCGTGGGCCTCGGCTATCTGATCGCGCTGTTCCTGGTGGTGCTGCTGAGCGGAGCCGGGGCGATCGCCGGCGAGAGGGAGACGGGCACGCTTCCCGCGCTGCTGGCGCTTCCCCTCAGCCGCCTGGAGATCTGGCTGGGCAAGCTCCTCGCCTCTCTCGCCATGGCCGCTCTGGGTGTCCTGGCGCTGCTGACAACCGCGCTGTTGGTAGTGCCACAGAGCATCTCGGGAATCTTCTGGAGCACCATATGGCGCGATCTCAGCGTGCTTCTCACCATCGGCTTCTTTCTCAGCTTCTTCTGGTCCACGGTGCTCGACCGGCCCATCAGCGCGCTGCTCGCCACCGCGGTGTCGGAACCTGCCCTCTACATGGCCGCGGTCGTCTTCATGTATCTGTTCGGCGCCTCTCTCTACGGCGATGTGATGTGGGACACGTTCCTCTGGATGCTTGCCATGCTGCCGGGGATGGTGCTCGGCTCCTACATGACATTCTCCCGATCCGGCCTCGTGAGGGGAAGGCGCAGGTGGCTGATTGCGCTGGCGTGGACCGCGGCGGGGACCTTGGTCGTCGGGGCGGCGATCGTCCTGCCGCTCAGGTGGAGCGCGCGCTATCAGCGATCAAACATCGCTAACCTCTGGGTCGCTGCCTTGCCCTCGGGCGGCCAGGCGGTGGTCATCGGAACCGAGGCGGCTCCCGTCAGGTCTCCCAAGTCTAACGAGATCGAGTATCGGAGCGAGCACGCCGTAGTGGAGGACCTGGCCACGGGACGCGAATTGCTGGTGCGCCGTGACGCCATCTGGGCGGCGGTTTCTCGGGACGGAAGCACGGCGGTCCTCCTCACGGGCTCACCTACGCTCACCTGGCGGTCGAGCCGGATACGAGAAGGGACACCGAGCGGGATTGAGGTCTGGGACCTGACCCATGAGAAGCGAATATACCGCGGGCTTCCGAGGCAATTGTGGAAGACGGGAACATACCGCCTCGACCTTTGGGGCACTCAGCTTGGCGAGGCGCTGTCTCCGGATGGCGAGTGGCTGGCGCTGGCCGTCTCGCGACGGAACTGGGAGTCTCGCACCTCCCCACAGGCGATACCGAAGACAGGTTTTCCCCCGCAACGGGAGGCGCTGTTTCTCCTGAGGCGGGACGGCCGCGTTTCGCGCGAGGTAGCGGTTTACGGCCTGCCGCGAATCGGCGCACTTCCGTATGCCTGGGATCCCACCCCCGGACGCCATGCCATCTACACCTGGGGACAGAATGGCGAGCTCCTTCGCCATGACCTGGACGCGGGCGCCTCGGAGGTGGTCTGGGAAGGTCCTCTCCGGCACGGGGTGGGGAAGGAGGAGCGCTTGGGCTTTGGCTGGATTCTCCCCTCCCCGGATGGCCGCGTGATAGGCGTCACCCTCTGCAGCAGCAAAGGGAACGTTATACATGGGCAGTATTTCTTCCCCGATTTGGCGGTCTTCCTGGTCCCCGCCGATTCCTCCGGGAAAGCCGTCGCCTGGCGTGCGCCGGAACATGGCGACCCTTCCGCTCCGCGCTGGGCCGCCTCCAGCAACCTGGCCTGGTCTCCCGACGGAAGCGCCTTTTACCTTATTGCCTCCCTCCAGACAGAGCCCTCCGGCGCCAAGAAGGAGGCGCAGTGTGACACCTACGCGCTTCGGTGGCGACGCGGGGAGACCAGCCCCAGAGTCCGCAATCTCGGTGTCCCAAACGGAGGCTTTCCCCACGTGGTGCTGGAGAGTCATCTGTTCCTGGTCTGGGTCCGGGACGCGTGGCAAGTCCTGGACGACCAGCTCCGCCTCCAGCCGCTGCCGCCGCGCCTGCGCGCCATCGATAAATCCTACATCGAGGGCGTGGACGCCCTCGGCCGGGCCATCATCGCCGGGCGCAACAAAGATGGCAAGGTGAAGCATGTCGAGGCCGTTGACCTGCGAACCGGAAAGGTGACCACAGTCTTCCCGTGAGGGATGAGATATGAGAGCGCTCTTCTGCAAGGATTTCAACCAGGGCCGGCCGATTCTCCTCACCGCGCTCTTGCTGGCGCTGTTGGCGCCGGCCGGGCTCTGGGTGCTGGACAGCCCCCGTTTCCTCTATCTCATTTCGCCCGATGTCTACTTGCCCGTCTTCATGGTGTTGATCGCAGTCTTGCCGGCGGTGATGGGGCTGTTCGCGGGCGCAGGGCTGTTCGCCACCGAGCGGGAGAACAACACCCTGCCCGTGCTCCTGTCGCTGCCCGTGAGCCGTTGGGGCGTGTGGACGGCGAAGGCGCTGGCCGGGCTCGCCATCACGTACGCGGCCGCCGCGATCATCTTCGTGCTCGACGTATTCGTCTTTCGCAACCGATTCTCCGACCGGCTGATTCCGCTGTTCTGGAGCTACCTGCCGGACATCGCCATGTGGGCGTTCGTCACCTTCTCGGTGGCCGTATTCTGGAGCGCGTTGACGCCCAACCTCATCGCCTCCCTGAGCGTCACCCTGGTGGCGCTGGGCGGAATGATAGGGGGAGTCTGCTATCTGATATGGGGCCTGGGCGCGCCGTTGCTCGGCTATCCGCCGGAGATGGACGTGGCCCTGTGGGCCGCGCTGTCCACCCCGTCGCTGCTGGCCGGCTCCGCGCTGGCCTTCTCCAAGGGGCGCCTGCTGCAGTCCCCCCGCCGGAAGTACCCGCTCGCCTTTGCCTGTCTCCTCGTCGGCCTGCCCATTACCATCGGCCTCGCCGTCGGTATCGTCCGAGCCGCGACGAAATACCGGCGGTCCGAGGCGGCCGAAGTCCGGGTGGTGAGCGTTGCGCGCCGCGGCTCCGCGGCCGTGCTCGACGTGCGCGCGCGGCCCCGCGAGTTCGCGCGGAAACGCCTGGAGATGTTACTACCGACCCTGGAACACACCGATACCCAAATACCGCGCGAGTGGGGATATGCTCACGATTTTCAAGTGGCGATAGACCTGGACACAGGCAGGGAACTGGTGGTGCAGAGGGTGCCGCTATCCTACTCGAACGTGCAGTTCGGAGCAGCGGCCGACTGTTCCCCGGACGGACGCCTCCTGGCCACCGCGGTTCTCCCCATGGGGCTCACCTATGGCGCTCTCCCGAATCGGCGCGCGATCTTGCGCATCTGGGACCTAAAGAAGGGAACCGTCATCTTCAGCCGGGAGATGGAGGAATGGGAGGCCGGAAAAGTACCCCGTAACTCCCTCTCGTGGTCCCCCAGCGGGAAGTACCTGCTGGTCCAGGGTGAGATCAATACCAAACGCTATCTCGTGAATGCCGACGGCTCGGGCTGGAGGGAAATCTCCGTGGCAAGCGCCGAAGAACCCGTCCTCCCCGCAGAGATATCCTGGCGCGGCCCCCACGCGCGGAAACCGCCCAAGCGAGAGCATTTGGTCGTGTTTGAGGATTGCCAATGGGCGCGGCGCGAGGATGTGCTGTGGGCCAAAACCAAGAAGGGCAAGATATACCGGCTCTATCCGGACGGACGAACGGCGAGAAGGTTCTATGCGCCGGAGCAGGTCGGCGAGGTGGAGATTGGGGGCGCCTCCTGGATCTCACCTGACGACGAGTGGGTGGCCATCGAGGAATGGCGGCATCCCGCTTCCAGAAGAGACCTCGAGAAGAGACGCCTGATCGTGGTGCGCGCGGACGGATCCGAGTCACACGTCATCTGGGAGGGGACAATTGGGGATCGAACCTCCGGCAGACCCTATATCAGCGGGCCGCGTTGCTGGTCCGCCGAAGGACATTTTTTCTATGTGGAGACGCGTCGGCTCGCGCGAGACCAGGTGTCTGGGGAGCTTAGAACTGTTGCCAATAGCATCTGCGTCTGGAGGCCTGGGCAGTCAGGCTTGAGGGTGATCACGTCGTTCCCGGAATCGAAGGGCAGCCTGTCCATCCTCCTTTTTCCGGTGCCCGACAGCGATCAGATGCTGGTATTTGTCATCGAGCGCCGGAAGAACTCCCCTTGGGGCTTTTCGTCGGATCTCCTGTCCGCGAGGGCCTTCTTCCTCTCGCCGGATGGCCGCACCCGGCCGTTTTCACCCGCAGGAGGCATGGAGGGGTTGAGCAAGAAATTCTGGCCTGAGATGGTGGATGAGAGGGGACGCGTGATACTCCATGCATACGACTGGTCCGAGGTCTCCCTGCTGGATATCCGCACTGGAAAGATCACGACGGTCTATCCCTAAGATACACCGCCTTTCCCGCCGCAGCGCCTAGCCCGGCGAGGGCCCGCCGATTCCCTCCTCGGCGGGCCCTCGAGATTTGTAGGGCCGGCCTCCCTCGAAAAATTTCGCCCGCGCTCCGAACGCCACAGTCAGGGTGCCTGTGCCACCGGAAGGCGCTCGCCAGAGGCGGACGCCCAAACTGCGCCGCAGTTACCGCGCCTTCTCCGGCGCGGCCTTGCCATCGGCGGAGAAGGCGATCAGGTCGGCTCCGATCTGGACCGCGCCCTCCTTCAGGGTCACCTCCGGCGCCTCCTCTCCCTCCGCAAGCGGGATCAGCGCCACCAGGAACTCTACCTCCTTCGCCTTTCCGGGAGCGGCGATGCGCAGGGTGCGGGGGTTCTTCACGTTCACGTGCTCGCCGATACCCGGCAGCACCTCCATGGTCACGCCGCTCGGCGCGAGCACCTTGCCGAAGAGGCGGGCCTTCTCGCAGGTGATGGTGAACGTGTCGCCGGAGACAGTGGTCTCGCCGCCGGGCTGGAGCATGAACTCGAAGGTCTCGTCCTCCTTCGTGCGGGCGAGATCGCGCACCAGCACATATCCCCAGCGGCCCGTGCCCTGGTGCGGCCGCACCAGCACCAGCTCGCGCGCCACGGACTCCGCGCCCTCGTAGCACGCGCTCGCGTCGGACCGAAGCCAGAGGAGGCCGCCGCGCTCCTCCGCGTCAGTGATAACGCCGACGGCGTCATCATCGGTGCGCTGGTCGCGCCCGCCGATCACCAGGCAGTTGTGCCCCGCGGTGGCGTTGCTGAAGTAGGACACGTCCTTGCTGAAGTAGCCCGGTCCCACTTCCCCGTATCCGTAGTCCCGCAGCAGCCATTCGCCGGCCGCGTTGAGCAGGAAGTTGTTGACGTCCTCGTGGGAGTGGGAGACGTTGACCTTTCCGCTGCGCAGGTGCAGGGTGAGGCAGTCCGGGGCCCAGCTCGTGCGCGCCCCCGCGAAACCGGTCGCCTTGAACGCGTGCCAGGTGGGCAGGTCCGCGGGCCGCTCTGCAGGCACCGTCGGGTCATGCCATAGCAGGTCGTAGAGCGCGGTATCCAGGTCGGTGCGGTCGGGCAGATGTTCGGCCAGCCACTGGGCCAGCGGGTTGCGGTACTCGGACGCCAAGCGGTACATGAGGGGGCGGATGGAGTGCCAGTCCCTGTCCGGGCCGTCGCCGAAGTTGGCCACCTGCCGCATCTCCGGCCCGGCCAGGTAGATGCGGAACAGGTGGGTGTGGCGCAGGTATTCGCTCTGGTAGTAGTCCCTGGCGAGATAGGGCCGGCAGGCGGTGATGAACCGCATCAGCGATTCCATCCCATAGCCCCAGTAGGGGACGCCCTCCTCATAGGCCCCCTCGTCCGGCAGCTCGGCGACGATGTGCTCGAATCCGTAGTCGGCCGTCTTCAGCCACTCGCCGACGCCGGGGACGTCGCCCGCGAGCGCCACCGCGGTGACCCCCAGCGCGCCGTAGTTGCACCAGGCGTGGTTCTGCCGCCAGGTGTGTTTCCACCAGCCGCGGTCGTTTATGCCCACCGCGGCCTCGTACATCACCTTGCCGCGCTGCGCGAGGATCTCTTTGAGCCGCTCCCGGTCCTCCGGCGACCAGCGGTCATACAGCCAGTCGTAGGCCAGCGAGATGCCGTACAGCTCGTGCGCGGCCGCCAGGTCGGTGCCATCGAAGACGCCCGCGCCCCAGTACTCGTACTCGCCCGGCTTCAGCGCCCACTTGCGCGCGGCCTCGAAGTACTTCGGGTCGGGATCCAACAGGGCCACCATCGCAAGCCCGGGTATGCGGTAGCCGAAGGTCCGCTGCCACAGCATCTCGTCGTTCAGGGTTCCGGGGCGGGTGGGATCGCCCCCCACCCGGGGCGGACGGTACTCGGGCGGGTCCTCGTCCAGCATCCGGTCGGCGGCCGCCTTCAGCCGCTCCCATTCCTCTTTGTGAGTGGTCTTGATCGCCTCTCTCAGCTTGTCCAGTTCCGCCTGCGTGAACAGCAGGCGCGGCCGTCCGGCCGCCACGATGCGCGCCTCGTACTGCTCAGAGCTCATCTGTACCTCACTCGACTTCTCGGCCGCGGCCCTCGCCCCCGTTCCGCCGCAGAGCGCCGCCACAGCCGCCATCAGTATCGCCGCAAACCGCGGCCACCTCCGTATATCACTCAACTTCGCTTTCTCCTCTTTCTGAAAATCAGGCAATAGTGATGGTGGTAGTTGGGGACGAAGATCTTGGGGTAGCCCCAGATGCCCAGGGGCTTGGTGTTCTGGCACCAGATGCGCTCCCCCTGGAACTGCCAGCCCGACCGCGCCATCGCCCGCGCCAGGTCCCAGGCGAGCATCCGCACCTCGCCCTCCGGGTCCCGCAGGTTCTGGACCACCACCACCAGGTACTTGCCCGGCTTCAGGCAGCGCCGCACCGCGCGGAACACGCCGGTGAGGGCCTTGATGAACTCACCGTAATCGCGGATGTTGCCCAGGTCGGTAGGGCTGGCCGAATAGGCGGTGTCCAGGCCGCGGGCGGCCCGCTGCTTGTGCTTGGAGAACACCCCGCCCCGGCTGGTCCGGAGCATCCGCCAGTAGGGAGGCGAGGTGATGACGAAATCGAATTGCGGCAGGCCGCGCCGGAAGACGATCCCGGCCTCCTCCATGCGGGCGCGGCGGCGGCGCCAGAAGTCGGCCGCGCCTATCCCCCGCGCGTCCCGCCGAATGACGAACTGCGGAACCAGCAAGTTGGAGGCTCTGTCCGCAGCGACCTTGGCGTACCGCGCGCTCAGCTCCACCCCCACCCCCACCCGCTCGTTCTCCGCGCAGGCCACCAGGGTCGCGCCCGACCCCGCGAACGGATCCAGCACCGCGCCCCCGCGCTTGGTGAAGAACCGGAGGAAATCCGCCACCATCTCCTCGGGGAAACGCGCCGGGTGCAACTCCGTCGGCTTGTTCCTCCAGTACCGCGGCGAATCGCACACGAACCAGGTCCGCGTGAACTTGATCCACTCCTTGCCGGTGAGGTCGTTGAGATCGTTCTTCGGACGCCGCATCTCAGCCCTTCGTGGTGTGCCATGTGAGCAAGACAGTCCGCCATATCCGTGGCGACGGCGGGCATCCCTTGCCGGTGAGATCGTTTGGGGCGTTACTCGCCTTCGCCGTCTCCCGACTCGCATACCCCGTTGGGCGGGAGTTCACCTCCTGCCCCATCCTTACGGCGGGGCATTCTATGATGCCCCGCCGTGGCTGGCACGGGAGTGCCAGCCCTACAGTACATCTGCGTTCATCTGCGTTCATCTGCGGCTCCCGACCCGTTTCCCCCTCCCGCCACCAGCTCCCTCAGCCGCGTCCACCTCCTCGCCGGGCGGTTGTTCCGCACGGCCGTCCAGACGGCGGGGCGGTTGCCGACGATCACGCATTTCTTCTGGGCGCGGGTGAGGCCGGTGTAGAGCAGGTTGCGCTGGAGCATCACCCACTGGCTGGTGTGGCAGATGAGCACCACGGCCGGGTATTCGCTCCCCTGGGACTTGTGCACGGTCAGCGCGTAGGCGAGTTCGAGGTCGTCCAGCTCGTCGTATTCGTAGCGCGCCGAGGCCTCGAGGAATTGCACCGCCACCGTCCGCGTGGAGGCGTCTATCCCCACCACGGTGCCCACATCCCCGTTGAACACCTCCTTCTCGTAGTTGTTCACGGTCTGCACCACCCGGTCGCCCTCGCGGATGACCTTGTCCCCGCGCCGCACCTCCCGCTTCTCCGGCGTCTTCGGGTTCAGCGCCTCCTGGAGCATCAGATTGAGTCTCACCGTCCCCAGGTCCCGCTTGTTCATGGGGGTGAGCACCTGGATATCCGCGGCGGTGAAACCCTCCCGTGGCAGTCCTTCTTGGACGATTTCGATGATCCTCTCGGTGATCCGCCCGGGCGTGTCCTCGGACACCATGATGCAGTCGTCCGCGGCGCGCGGCGGCGAGTGGAAGAGAGGGGGCTTGCCCTGGTTGACGCGATAGGCGTTCATCACGATCTGGCTCTCCCGGTCCTGGCGGAAGATCTCCGTCAGCCGCGCCACCGGGATCGTCCGGGAGGAGATGAGATCCCGCAGCACCAGCCCCGGCCCCACCGAGGGCAATTGATCCACATCCCCCACCAGCACCAGGCGGGCGTCGTCCGGGATCGCCCGCACCAGCGCGTGCATCAGCTCGATGTCCAGCATGGAGGCCTCGTCCACGATCACCACATCCCCCTCCAGAGGCCTCTCCTCGTTCCGCCGGAAGCGCCACTCCACGGGGTCGATCTCCAGCAGCCGATGGATGGTCTTCGCCGGCCGGCCGGTGAGCTCGGACAGCCGCCGCGCGGCGCGGCCCGTGGGGCTGGCCAGCAGCACCCGGCAGCCGGACTCCTCGAACACCTCCACCAGGGCCCTGGTGACCGTGGTCTTCCCCACGCCCGGCCCTCCGGTGATCACCGACACCTTGTTGGTGAGCGCGGTCCGCACCGCCTCCCCCTGCTGCCGGCTGAGGGACATGTCCCCTACCCGCCGGTCTCCCGCCAGCCACTCCCGCAGCACGCGGTCGGTGGCCTGCGCCCCCGCGGGAGCCTTCAGCAGGCGTCGGATATGCCGCGCGGTCTCGTGTTCCGCCCGCCACAGCCGCGGCAGGTACACCGCTTCCTCGGCCCCCGCGCCCTCCCCTCGCTCCATCCGCTCCACCACCATCCAGCCATGGGCGACCGCCGCGTCACAGGCGTCGGCCAGCATCTCCGGGTCATCGCACTCCAGCAACTGGGCCGCGTCCTGGAGCAACCGCGGCTTGGGCAGAAAACAGTGTCCCTGCTGCGCGGCCTGCTGGAGCGCGTGGCCCAGGCCCGCCTGCAGGCGCGCGGGGGAATTGCGGGACATGCCCACCGCGCGGGCGATGCGGTCCGCGATCTTGAACCCGATCCCCTCCACCTCGAGGGCCAGTTGATACGGGTTGTCCTGCACCACCGCCAGCGCGTCGCCGCCGTACTGCTTCTCGATGCGGATCGCCTGCGCGGCGGTGATTCCCATCCCCTGGAGCCGCATGAGGGTGCGCTGTTTGTCGTCCAGCCGCTGACGCCGCCATCGCTCCGCGATCGCCTGCGCTCGCCGCGGCCCGATGCCGGGCACCTGCCGCAGTTGCTCGGGATCGGCCATCGCGTCCAGGGTGTCGTCCCCGAACCGCGACACCAGCAGCTCCGCGGTGGCCGGGCCGATTCCCCTCACCGCGCCCGACGACAGGAATCGCCTTATCTGCTCCGCGGTCATCGGCTGCCTTAGTTCGTAGCGGCGGAACCGGAACTGCTCTCCCCACTGGGGATGGGTGACCCACTCCCCCCACAGCTTGACCTCCATCCCCTCCCTCGCCTCCGCTAGGTTTCCGACCACGGCGACCACCGTCCCCGCGCCGCTCCCCTCGCTCACCCGCACCCGCGCCACCGTCCACCCGTCATCCGGATTGTGGTGGCGGACGGCTTCTACGATGCCGACGAGCTCGCGCAGCGACTCTTCCTCGGTGTACGAAGTCACGCGGGACAAGTTCGGCGGCCGCGCGCGCGCGACCTGCCGGAAGGGGCATCTGCGCCGGCATGGAACATCCCGACGCGAGCAGCGACCACGGTGTAAGAAAGGTCGAGCGTGACCATGAATAGCACAAAGCACACCTTCCGCGACCCCGGCCCGGAGTGGCGCGGAGCGCCGTTCTGGTCCTGGAACGATGACCTGGACCCGGCCGAGCTGAGGCGGCAGGTGAGGGCGATGAAGCGCGCGGGGCTGGGCGGGTTCTTCATGCACAGCCGCGCCGGACTGGTGACCCCGTTCCTCTCGGAGCGGTGGATGGAGTGCGTCGCCGCCGCGGTGGAGGAGGCCGGTCGGCAGGGAATGCAGGCCTGGCTCTATGACGAGGACCGCTGGCCGTCGGGGGCCGGCGGCGGGCTGGTGCCCGCGCGCCATCCGGAGTTCGCGGCCAGGTACTTGGAGCTGACCGAGGGGAGGGGGGATTACCGGTTCGCGGTGCGCACAGAGAACGGCGCGGTCGTCTCCTACCGCCGCTTGAAGAAGGGAGCGCGGCCGCGCCGCGGGGAGCGCGTGCAGTGCTTCAAGATAGGCGCGGCTCCCCCCTGCCCCTGGTTCAACGGCGGTCCCTATGCCGACAACATGAACCCGGATTCGGTGCGCGGGTTCATTGACACCTGCTACCGTCCCTATGCGGAGCACTTCGTCGAGCACTTCGGGAAGACCATCCCCGGCATCTTCACCGATGAGCCCAACGTCTTCAGCCTCCGCGGCCTG
>WFSF01000221.1 GCA_015486155.1 Armatimonadota bacterium | reverse complement strand
TGATCGAGCTGCCGGAGGGGAGAGAGATGGTGATGCCCGGGGACGACGTGACGATGAAGGTGGAATTGATCCAGCCGGTGGCGATGGAAGAGGAGCTGCGGTTTGCGATTCGGGAGGGGGGCCGCACCGTGGGCTCCGGAGTCGTCACCAAAATCATAGAGTGATCCAGCATTTCGATTGATCAACCGACGGCTGGGCGGCCCGTGGGCCGCCCAGCCTTCTTTGTGCGATGTCCGGACGTGAATTCGTTGACCCGCCTAAGGGGGGTTGATAGAATGAGCATTGCCTTCCCGCGAGAGGGCATTTGACTGTCGTCTCTCCCTCTCTTGCCGGCCGAGCCGAAGGGACGAGAGAACGGGATGTGTTCTGCGACGGCCGGCGCGCAGGTGTAGGCGGACCGCAGGGCCTCGGGGATGGAGAATCGGGGCGAGTCGGGTAGAAGGAGCCCAGGGCGCTGTCACCAGCAGGGGGCGGGGATCCAGAGCCCAGACAGGCGATGTCGCGCCACGCGTTTGGCGTGGCCCCGCGCCCTCCGCCCGCCGGCAGGGTGCGTAGACGGGAACTAGGCAACCCTTGGAAAGGGGAAAGTGAAAATGGGGTTCAAGATTCTTTTGTGCGCGTCAGAGGTGGTGCCGTTCGCCAAGACGGGGGGGTTGGCGGATGTCGCGGGGGCCTTGCCCAAGGCGCTGGCCGCGCTGGGGCACGATGTGCGAGTGGCGATGCCCAGATATGACGCGATAGACGGCCGGGCGCTGGGGTTGCAGCCGCTCACCTCCCTGAAGGTCCCACTGGGCGGCGGGACGGTGGAGGCGGGGATCGAGACCAGCAAGGCGATCGAGGGGGTCACCACCTATCTGGTGGACAGCCCGAAGCATTTCCAGCGGGGAACGCTCTACGGGGAGCCCGACGATGGCGAGAGGTTCGGGGTGTTCTGCCGCGCGGTGACCGAATTCCTGCGAAAGAGCGATTGGCGGCCGGAGGTGATCCACGCCAACGACTGGCAGGCGGCGCTGCTTCCGGTCTATCTCAAGACCACGTATGCCAGGGACAAGCGGCTCAGAGGCATCGCCGCCCTGTTCACCATTCACAACCTCGCCTACCAGGGGGTCTTCGATCCCGGAATACTCGACACCCTGGGCCTGGACCGGTCGCTGTTCACCATGGAGGGCCTGGAGTTCTGGGGGCAGGTCAACTTCCTCAAGGGAGGGCTGGTGTTCTCCGATGTGCTGAACACGGTCAGCCCCCGCTATGCGCAGGAGATACAGACCGCCGAGTTCGGGGAGCGGCTGGAGGGAGTCCTCAAGAAGCGCAGCGCGGACCTCTTCGGGGTGCTCAACGGCCTAGATTACGACGAGTGGGATCCCGGTTCCGACGAGTTCATCGCGGCCCACTATAGAGCCGATGATTTGGCGGGAAAGGCGGTGTGCAAGCGGGCTTTGCAGGAGCGGCTGGGGCTGCCGGTGCGGCCGGAGGTGCCGCTGCTGGGCCTGGTGTCGCGCCTGGCCGGGCAGAAGGGCCTGGATCTGCTCGCCGAGGTGTTCCCGGTACTCCTCGAATCCGACGTCCAGCTCGCGCTGCTGGGCACCGGAGAGCAGTACTACCACGACCTGCTCTCAGGCCTGGCGCGCAAGTTCCCGCAGAAAATGGGACTGAAGCTCGAATTCGACAACGCGCTGGCCCACCAAATCTATGCGGGCAGCGACATGTTCCTGATGCCCTCCAACTACGAGCCCTGCGGCCTGGGGCAGATGATCAGCCTGCGCTATGGGACCATCCCCATCGTGAGAGAAACGGGCGGGCTGGCGGACACCGTCACCGAATTCGACGCCCGGACGGGGGAGGGAAATGGATTCCTGGCCCGGGAGCGCAGCCCGGTGGCCGTGATGGGGGCGATCGCACGCGCCTTGCTCACCATGCAGAGGGCGAATCAGTGGGCGCGCCTGGTGCAGAACGCGATGAGTTGCCGCTTCTCCTGGGAGAAGTCGGCCGAGGAATACGTCAAGCTGTATCAGCGGGCGCGCGATCACCGGGCGCGGGAAGGCGCATAGTATGCCCTGCGGAGATCCCGCCCGCGGGATGGAGCGAAGGAGCAGAGAATAGGTGGCGGTCTATCAGCCGAACGCGGCGATCGGCAACTCGCATGTCCTGGCGAGCCTGGGGGCCAACGGCGAGTTGATGACGTTCCTGTATCCCAACATAGACTTCCCTCAGAACCTGCACGAGGGAATGCCCGCCGTCTACTTCGAGGGCGAGGAGGGCCGGGCGGGACGCCTGGTCTGGACCTTCGAGCCCGCGTGGGAATCCCGGCAGCGATACCTGGGCAGGACCAATATAGTGGAGACGCGCCTGCGCCACGTCGAGACGGGGATGCGGGTTCGCATCGTGGACTTCGTGCACCCCGAGGAGGCGATTCTGGTCAGGCGCTTCGAGGTCTCCAACGACGGCTCGCGCCCCTTGCGCTCCGCGCTCCTCCAGTACTTCAACCTGCAACTGGGGGAGGTCCGCCATCGGAACGCGGTCCACTTTCATCCAGAGCGCGGGATCGGGGTGGCCTACTGGAGGAACATCTGCCTCGCGATCGCCTTGAATCCGCGGGACGAGTTCGGCTGCGGGCGAGTCGCAGCGGACAACTCGGCCAAGCGCCAGATGGAACAGGGGCGGCTGAACAAACAGCAGGAGGAGATCGGCGACATTGACGTGGCCGTGGGCTGGAGGCAGGCCCTCAAGCCCGGCGAGTCCGCCGCTTACGAGCTGGTGATCGCCGCGGATTCCGACGAGCCCGCGGCGGCGGCAAAGGCGGAACAGGCGCTCCAGCGGGGCTGGCAGCACCTATACGAGGAGACCCGCCAAAGGTGGGAGGAGGAGGCCGCGCGGGCCGCGCCGGTGCGTCTTCCCCGCGACCTGGAGGAGGCGTACTACCGCTGTCTGCTGGGATTGGAGCTGCTGGCCGACGCCAAGACCGGTTCGGTGGTGGCGGCCCCCGAGTTCGATCCCTTCTTCGAGCGCTCCGGAGGGTACGGATACTGCTGGCCGCGGGATGGAATCGAGGTATGCCTGGGGCTGGAAACGGCCGGCTATCCGGAGTATCTGGCGCGGTTTCTCGACTGGGCGCGCCGGACGCAGACCCCGGAGGGATACTGGGAGCAGCGGTACTGGCTGAACGGACAGAGAGCCCCCTCCTGGTGCCTCGAAGAGGGGTCCCTTCAGATTGACCAGACCGCCTCCGTGCTGTTCGCCATCGGAGAGCACGCGCGCCGGGTGAGCGGGCAGGAGAGGTTAAACTTCCTGGAGCGAATGTGGGAGCCGGCCAGCCGGGCCGCCGGCCATCTGGCGCGCGCCATTTCTCCGGATACGGGACTGCACGGCACCGCCTCCGACCTGTGGGAGACTTTCCACGGTTCCTTCACCTACTCGAACGGGGCGATCTGCGCCGCGCTCCGGGAGGCCGGATGGCTGGCCGAGGAGGTGGGAGAGGAAACGCTGGCCGCGGAGTGGAGCGAAGCGGCGGAACAGGTGCGCCGGAGCTTGCTCTCGACGCTGTGGCTGGGAGACGGATTCGCCCGCGGCCTCGACGCGGAGGGCCGGCTGGACGAGAGTGTGGACTCCTCGGCGCTGGGATTGGTGACTCCGTTTCGCGTCCTGCGGCTGGAGGTGGACGAAGACCGGGAGAAGGCGCGCCGGATGGTGGATACCCTGGTGGAGCGGATCGGCGTAGAGAGCAACGGCGGGATCGCGCTCTACCGGTTCGAGGGGGACAACTACGCCGGGGGCGGTCCCAGCGCGGTTTCCACGCTCTGGCTGGCGCGGGTGATGTTGGCCTTGGCGCTCGCCGCGAAGGACGACGCGCGGGCCGCGGCCGAGTACCGCGCGCGGGCGGAGGCGGCGATGAGGGCCGTGCTGGCCTCCGGGACGGAGACGGGATTGCTGCCGGAAATGATGGGGCCCGCGCCCGGGACGCACTGGGCGGTGCCCCACGGATGGGCGATGGCAGCCTTCGTGATGGCCGCACTGTTGCTCGACCAGGTGGAAAAACGGATGGAGACGAACACCGGGAAACAGGGGGAAGAAACGGATGAGTGATATCGGAGGCGCAACCACCCGCGGAGCATTTGCGCTGGTGTTACACGGACACCTTCCCTTCGTGCTGCCACACGGGCAGTGGCCGCACGGCTCCGAGATGGTGTTCGAATGCGCGGCGGAGAGCTACCTGCCGCTGCTGCGGGTGATCGACCGCCTGGTGAAGGAGGGGATCTCGCCGAAGATGACCCTGGGAATCACTCCGGTGCTCGCCGAGCAGCTCGCCCATCCCGATTTCAAGCAGCAGTTCTCCGACTACCTGGAGGAACGGGAGCGAACCGCGGCCGAGGACCGGGAGCGATTCCACGAGGAGGGAGAGGAACACCTGGCCTATCTGGCGGAGCGCTGGCAGCGGCACTTCGCGGAGCTGAGGAGCTGCTTCCTGGAGGAATACGGCGGGGATCTCATCGGCGCCTTCCGCCGCCTGGCGGAGGGGGGACACATCGAGATCATGACCTCGGCGGCGACGCACGGATACCTGCCTTTGCTGGGTTGGGACGAGTCGGTGCAGGCCCAGGTCAAGCAGGCGGTGTCCGCCCACCGGAGGCACTTCGGCCTTCAGCCCAGGGGATTCTGGCTGCCGGAGTGCGCCTATCGCCCGCGGTACGCCTGGCGATCCCCTCTCCCGGACGCCGGTCCCCAGGAGCCGCGCCCGCGCAAGGGAGTGGAGGAGTTCCTAGCCGAAAACGGGCTGCGCTATTTCATCGTGGACACGGCCACCCTGCTGGGGGGCGCCGCCGCGGGCGTGTACCTGGAGCGCTTCGCCGCGCTCCAGCAGATGTGGGAGCAGTTCCGCGCCTCCTACCGCCCGGGGCCCGTGGATGTGACCAAGAGCCCCTATGAGGTCTACGCGGTCGCCTCCGCCGAGGAGGACCGGCCGCCCGTGGCGGTCTTCACCCGGGACGAGCGCACCGGAATGCAGGTGTGGAGCGGGGATATCGGGTATCCGGGGGACGGCTGGTATCTCGACTTCCACAAGAAGCACGTACCCGGCAGGCACCGGTACTGGCGTGTGACCTCCTCCGACTCCGACCTGGGAGAGAAGGAGCCCTACCAGCCGGAGCGCGCGGCGGAGCGGGTGCCGGAAAACGCGGATCACTTCTGCCGCCTGGTGCACGACCTCGTGGCCGAGCACCATCGCGGGCAGGGCCGCTTCGGCGTCATCTGCGCTCCGTACGACATGGAGCTGTTCGGCCACTGGTGGTTCGAAGGCCCGGAGTGGCTCTACCGGGTGTGCAAGGGGCTGGCGGCCGATCCCACGGTGGAGCTGATGACCTGCTCCGAGTACCTGGAGCGGGAGATTCCGGAGGCGGCGGTGGCCTTGCCGGAGGGCTCCTGGGGACAGGGAGGTTTTCATTGGGTGTGGCTCAACCAGTGGACCACCTGGATCTGGAGGGACATCTACGCGGCCGAGGAGAGGATGCCGCGCCTCGCGCGGCAGGCGCTCTCCTCTGAGGACGGGCTGCTCGCCAGGATCGCCTCCCAGGCCGCGCGGGAGCTGTTGTTGCTGGAGGCGTCCGACTGGCCGTTCCTGATCTCCACCTGGAGCGCGCGCGACTATGCCGAGCATCGGGCCGCGCTGCACCGCGACGCATTCAACCGCCTGGCGGAGATGGCGGAGAAGCGCGCTCGGGGGGAGGAACTGAGCGAGGAGGAGACGGCGTTTCTCGGCGAGTGCGAGCAAACGGATTGCCTCTTCCCACAGGTTGACCTCTCCTGGTGGGCAGGAGTGGAGAGCCCCGCCACGTAGTTATGTCTCGAGGGGGAACGATTCGCGCGGCCGCGTGTCATAAGCGTTGGCGTCGGCGTCGCTGCCCGGAGGGTGGATGAGCAGTCAGAGGTATCTCAGGATGTCCCTACGCGCGCCGTGGCTGCGGGCGGTGTTGTTCCTCCTGGTGGCCGCTGCCTTCCTCGCATATCGCATCGGTCCCGGCCTGAGGGGGCGTCGGGTCTGCATGGTGCTGGTGGACGGGCGGCCGGTCACCGTGGTGAAGACACGGCAACAGGCGGAGAAGTTGCTGGACCAGATCAAGCGCGCACACGGGCCGGCCGAAGGCGTGGAGTTCGCGCAGAAGGTCTCTTTTCGACTGGTCTCCGCCTCCCGACATCCGGTGAAGGGCGAGAAGGAGGCGCGGGCCGCGCTCTCCCGCCGCCTCACGCCCGTGATCGAGGGCGAAGCCATCCTCGTCAACGGCGAGCCGTTGATCGCCCTGCCCACCAGGGCCGAGGCCGCCAAGACGCTCGCCCTGATTCAGCAGGAATTCGCGCCCAAGGGCCGCGGTTTCACCGTTGTGTTCAAGGAAAAGATCGAGGTGAAGAAAGAACGGGTTCCGGCCGACCGGTACGCGCAGACGGCCGAAGAGGCGGTGAAGAAAGTCGCGGCGGAGTCGAAGCCGGTGACCATCCATACGGTGCGGGCGGGAGAGACGGCATGGCAACTCGCGCGGGACGCGGGGATACCGTTGCGCGCCCTCGCCTCCGCCAATCCGGACAAGGACATCAGCAACCTGCGGGTTGGAGAGCACATCAAGATCCCCGGAAGGGGCGGCGGCATCACCGTGATTGCGACCACGGTGATCCAGGAGCCGGTGGGAGAGGGGAATGAGCGGCGCCTGCAGCTGACTCGGATGACCTATGAGAATGGAGTGCTGGTGGGGCGAGAAGTGATCGGGTACCGTCTCATGCCCGGCGCCGGCAACACATCGCCGCGGCGGAAATCCGAGACCCCGAAGAAACCGAAGGAGGAATACCACTTTGACTGGCCGTAGCCGGAGCGCGAAGGCGGTGCGCATGATACTCATCATCCTCGCGCTGCTGGCCGCCATGTGGGTGGTGTGGAAGGTGTTTCTCGACGTGAAGCCGGCCCCGCCGCCGGAAGTGAAGGTCGCGGGCGTGAGGGGGGCGCAGGGCGATCACGCGGCGTAGTCGCTCTCGTCCTGGGGCGGTTTCCGCTGTCCCATCCACCACCCGGCCCAGACCAGGGCCGCGTACCACGAGACGATGAGCAGGGGATGGGGCCGACCGATCTCCGGCGAGGCCCAGGGAGCGGCTGCGAACACACTGCTTGCCCACACCATGCCCCGCGCCGCCCAGCCTGTGACCCACCCGGCGGGCGAGGCGAGCCAGGGGAGGGTGATCCCCAGGACGCAGGTCAGCATTCCCGCGGTGAGGACCACGCCGGCGAGCGGAATCGCCAGCAGGTTGGCGGCCAGCCCGGCCACGGGGGCGTTCCCGTAGTGCCAGGCGAGAATGGGGAAGGTGGCGAACTGCGCGGCCGCGGTCCCGATCAGCCCCTGGCGCAGAGAACGGGGCAGGGGGGAGAGCCATGGATCCGCGCGGGGGATGAAGTAGATGATGGCCCATACCGCGGCGAAGGAGAGCTGAAAGCCCGGCCGCGACAGGGCCCCCGGTCGCACCGCCAGTATCGTCAGCGCCGCGGCCGCCAGCAGCGTGTAGGAATCGAGAGACAGGCCGTGCTGCCTGGCCACCCGCGGCACCCTCCTGAGAATCAGCGCCAGACCTACCAGCCCCCCCATGATGCCGGCCCTCGCCACCGCCTGGCCGCCCTCGGTGATGACCGCGTAGTAACTGGTCACCAGCACCGCCGCCAGCGCGGCCCAGAGGCCGGGCCGATAGCGAATCCCTCCCTTCCCGGAGACCGGCAGTGGGGATCGGAGGCGAAGCCGCACCTGGCGCCAGCGCGCGCCCAGCACGCCGGGCAGGAAGACCAGGGCGAACACCGAGGAGATCATGGCCCCGGACACCACCAGCAGGTGGATGGTGCCGGCGCGGCGGAAGACCTCTGTGATCTCCGAGGGCGGAGGCGCGGCGTAGACGCCGAAGATCACGCTGCCCGCCACCTGCGCGCTCAACGAGGGATACGGCCCCCGCACATATCTCCGCAGCAGCCCGAGCGCCCGTCTCTGGGCCGCGTAGGCGTGGCCGGCCACCCATCCCAGGTCGCCCCGCCCCAGCCGCTCCGCGAGCGCGGAATCTCCCACCGACAACACCGCGTACACTCCCATGGAGGCGAGACGCCCGGCCTGGGACCGGCCGCCGGGGTTGCGGGGCCCGTGGG
>WFSF01000220.1 GCA_015486155.1 Armatimonadota bacterium | reverse complement strand
GCGCTCGCCGCGGCCTGCCGCGCCTACGACGGCCGCGGGGAGGACACCGCTCTGATGGAGGCGCTGCCGCGCGCCGCGGGGGTGGAGGACCTGTGGGGGCTGCATGAGCGGGCCTATTCCGGGAGATTCTCGCGGGCGGAAATCGCAGGGCTGGCGCGGGTGGTCGCGGAAACGGCCGCGGCGGGTGACGGCGCGGCGCGGGCGATCCTGCGGCGGGCCGGGAGGGAGCTGGGGCTGGCGGCGGGAGTGGTGGCGCGGAAGTTGAAGCTGCATCGCGGCCGGGTGGTGGTCGGCATGGTGGGCGGGGTGTTCGACGGCTCGGAGGAGGTGAGGCGGAGTTTCGCCCGGGAGGTGAGAAGACACGCGCCCAGGGCGGAAATTGTGCGGCCCCGCTACGCGCCGGTGATAGGATCGGTGCTGTTGGCGCTGAAGATAGCCGGAGTAAGGCTCACCGCGGAGATAAAGAGCAATCTGGCGTCGGCGTCGGAGCGCGTCGGGGCCAAGTGAGAATGGAGGCATTCAATGGGTTATGAGATCAGATGGTTGAGAGAGGACGAGTGGGACCAGTGCCTGGACCTCCTGGCGGAGGTGATGCAGGCGAACCGGGGCTATTTTTCGGGCAGCTTCGCGCGCAACAAGGAGACGGCGCGCTCCCTGGTGCTGGTTGTGGACGGGGAGATCGCCAGCCACATCCGCATCTTCGACAGCGCGCGCAACGTGGGGGGCGCCCGCATCCGCTCGGCCGAGATCGGGGATGTGTGCACCCATCCCCGCCACCGCAGACACGGCTACATGACCGCGCTGCTGAATACCGCGGTTCAACTGCTCTACCACGATGGATTCGACATCAGTTCGGTCTACTCCGGAGTCCCCATCTACCAGAAGGCCGGCTGGGTGGCCTTCCCGGAGCCGGACCAGTACCTCCTCTGGCGGCTGATCAACATCAAGTCCCTGTTCGCGCGGACCACCCCGGTCTTCGAGGAACGCATGAAAAGCGCCGCGGAGCCGTTCCAGGGAACGCTGGCCGTGTCGTGCAATGGGCAGACCGGATATCTGGAGTTCACCAAGGACTGGGTGCGGCCGCTCGACTTCGCGCCGAAGCCGGACCTGACTCTGGACCTCGACCAACTGACTTTCTTCCGGCTGCTCCTGGGGCGGAACACGCCCTCCGAGCTCGGGCTCGCGAAGGCGTTGGGCCTGTCGGAGAAGGAGGCGGCCGTGGCGGAGGCGCTCTTCCCCAAGGCGAGGCCTCGGTTCTAGGGGGCCCTGGACGCGGCAGAGGAGGTGGTTCGGCGGGGTTTGGCAACCCCACCCTACAGAGGAACGGAGGCTGAGATGGCGGCTGAGGTGATCGAACAGATCCGGGGCGGGCTGGTGGTCTCGTGCCAGTCCGAAGAGGGGAGCCCGTTTCACCACCCGGACTTCATGGCGCGCTTCGCCCGGTGCGCCGAGCTGGGCGGGGCGGTGGGGATTCGCGCCAAGGAGCCGGATATCCGCGCCATCAAGCAGCTGTGCAGCCTGCCGGTGCTGGGCATCGACAAGGTGTATTTAGAGGGATACGACGTGTTCATCACGCCGCGCTTCGAGGACGCCCGCCGCATCGCGGAGGCCGGGGCCGACCTCATCGCCCTGGACGCCACCCCGCGTCCCCGGCCCGGCGGCGAGACCGCGAAGCAGATCATCCGCCGCATCAAGGAGGAGCTGCATTTGCCGGTGATGGCCGACATCTCCACCGTGGAGGAGGCCGCGGCCGCGCAGGACATGGGCGCGGACCTGGTGGCCACCACGCTCAGCGGCTACACGGATTACAGCCCCCGCGGCGATGAGCCGGACTGGCGGCTGCTGGAGGCGATCCTGGCAAAGGCGCGCGTGCCGGTGGTGGCCGAGGGCGGATACCGGACGCCCGCGCAGGCGCGGCGCGCGTTGGACATGGGGGCGTGGGCGCTGGTGGTGGGGAGCGCCATTACGAGGCCCATAGACATCACCAGGTGGTTCGTGGAGGCGATATCGGGGAAGTCGGAACAGGAGGAGTGAAGTTGTTCACCGGAACGGAGTTCGCATCCCTGCGCCGGGCGCTGGACGAGATCCCCATCATTGACACCCATGAGCACTACGGCCCCACGTGGAACGTCCCCGAAACGACGCTGTACGACATCTGCGAGCAGTCCTACGCCTCGTGGCTGGCGAGCGACGGCGCCCTGGAGCGCACGCCCGCGGGGCTGGCGGCGTGGCTGGAGCCCAAGCGCGACAACTCGTACACGGTCTCGCTGCTGCGGGGACTGAGCGAGCTGTACGGGGTTGACGTACGCGGCCGCGAGGAGGGCGCGCTGGCCGGGCTGGCGGAGAAAGCGCACGCGGCCTACCAGGATCCCTCGTGGCCGCTCCAGGTGGTGCGCAAGGCGGGAATCAAGCACACCATCGTGGATCCCCTGCCCACCCCCGGCTACCTGCACGATGAGCCCAGTTTCCACCTCGCCCTCCGCTCCCACATGCTGGTGCACGGGTATGACCGCAAGGCGCGGGATCACAACGACTGCAACCCGTTCGAGTTCGCGGAGAAGTTCGGCCGTACCATACGTCTCTTCGACGACTACCTGGACTTCGTGGACCTCTGGGTGCGGCATCACAAGGAGCGGGGCGCGGTGGCGATCAAGTCCGCGCTGGCCTATGAGCGCGACATCCAGGTGGACCCGGTGGACTACCGGGAGGCGAAGCGCATCTTCGACACGGGAACCAGGGACCCGCGGCGGCAGAAGGCGTTCGGCGACTTCATCCTAGACCTGCTCGCCAAGAAGGCCGCGGAGTACGGCCTGGTGTTCCAGATCCACACCGGCCTGGGCCAGCAGCAGCACTCACACCCGTGGCGGCTGATGTGGCTGCTGGACCACAACCCGGACACCGTCTTCGACCTGTTCCACGCGGGCTATCCGTGGACCCAGGACATGCTGGCGATGGCCTCGGAGCGGCCCAACCTGATCGTGGACTCCTGCTGGCTGCCGCTCATCTCCCCCACCGCCGCGGTTCGGTTCTACCAGGAGTACGCGGAGGTCGCCTTCCGCGCCGACACGCTTCTCTGGGGCGGGGACGCCCGGCACGCGGACGAGGCCTACGGCGCGGCCCTAACCTTCAAGGACTGCCTGGCGAAAGCGGTGGCCGACAAGGTGGAGGGGGGCTACTGGACCCGCCGGGAGGGCCTCCGGTTCGCGGAGGGCGTGATGTGGCGGGCGGCGAGCCGGTGGTTCGGGGTGGGG
>WFSF01000219.1 GCA_015486155.1 Armatimonadota bacterium | reverse complement strand
GATCCCTCGATTTTGCGGCCCGTTCCAGCAACCCCGCGGCCAGTCGGGCGCATCGGGCCCCGCGGGCGCGGCCCAGCGCGCGCGCGGCCGCCCACCTGACCTGCCCTCGAGGGTCCTCCAAGAGCGCGCCCAGCGCCTCCACCGCCGGCTCACAGCGCGCGGCCGCCGCCTCTGCCAACCCCTCCACGGCGGCCAGGCGAAGTGAGGCCTCCCGGGAGCGGGATATCTCCGCCAGATCCGCCAGGTGGCGCGATCCCTCGCGGCCCAGGGCGATTGCGGCGCAGGCGACGGCCGCATGTCCGGCAGGCGCCGCGAGCGGTCCGTCGCGGCCGTGGAGCACGCCGAGCACGACCTCGGGAGCCTCCTGGAGAATCTCCTGCAAGGCGGGAATGGAGGCCGTGGGATCGCGGCCGGTGCGTCCGGCCAGCACATCGCTCAGCAGACGCCGGGCCCAACCATCGTGAGTCGCCAGCCGGCCCAGGTGGCGCCAGGAGGCCGGGGAAAGAGAGGAGTCGTCGCTCCACAGGCCGCGGTAGAGGTCCTCCGGCTGCCAATCCGCTGCCCGGGGATCGTCGTGGCTCAATCCCGTCTCCCTCTCAACGTCGGCCGGAGAGCATTGACCTTCCTCCAGCTGCGGAGATCATGCCCGCCCGATGGGGTATCTCAACATGTCACGCCGCTGCGTCCGGCAGGCGCGGAGAGGTGGTTGCTGGTAGGGACTGGTGCCGAGGGGGGGAGTCGAACCCCCACGAGCCGAAGCCCACTAAGCCCTGAACCTAGCGCGTCTGCCAGTTCCGCCACCTCGGCACCCATTCGCCCGCCGCGGCCCCTCGCGTGAGCGTCGGTATTCTACGGAATCCGTTTGCTACAGTCAAGGGTGTCCGTCTGGACCTTTCTGGTGCGCAGAATTTGGAAGTGGGTTGCAAACGGCGTTGACAGCGGAAGGTGGGTTTGGTAGACTTCTTCGACCGGTGTGCCTGTATGTGGCTTCGCGCGCGGGGGTGATAACGCCGGTCGTTACTGATTGTGGAGGTGATTGGGAAATCGAGCGACGACTGCGGGTGAACGAGCAAATCCGGGCTCGGGAGGTGCGGCTGATAGCGGAGGACGGAACCCAGATGGGGATTGTTCCCTCGCGAGAAGCGCTTCGCATCGCCCGAGAGCGGGACCTGGACCTCATCGAGGTCGCGCCCCAAGCGCAGCCTCCGGTATGTCGAATCATGGACTACGGCAAGCATAAGTACACGCTTGCCAGGAGAGACCGGGAGGCGCGCAAGAGGCAGAAGGCGACGGAGGTGCGGCTGTTGCGGCTGAACCCCCACATCGGGGAGCACGACCTCCAGGTCAAGCTGCGAAAGCTCCGGGAGCTGCTGGGGGAGGGGAACAAGGTAAGGCTCAATCTGCGGTTCCGCGGGGCATGGATCCGCCACCCGGAATTGGGCCATCAGTTGTTCGAGCGGATCGTGAAGGAAGTATCCGACATTGCGAACCCCGAGGGTACGACTCGTCGGGAGGGGCGGATGATGAATTTGTTGCTGTCCCCGAAGCCGGGGTTGAAGCCGCCTCCCAAGGAGACGACCGAGGGCAAGGGCGAAAAAGAACGAGAAGAGAAGCCCCGGGCCGCGGCGGAGCAGCCGGCCGCCCCGCCGAAGCCGGAGGCGCCAGAGAAGAAGGAAGATGTCAAGCAAGAACCGATCCCGAAGCAAGTCCTGCAAGCAGCGGACCCAGAAGACAGCGGCGAAGCGGGTTAAGCGGACCGCCACCGGGAAGCTGCGGACGCGCCGGGTCAACAAGAGTCATTTGCTCACCCGCAAGTCGGCGAGCCGTAAGCGGAAGCTGCGAAGGCCGTCGCTGGTCTCAGCCGCCGATCAGAAGCAGTTCGACCGTCTGGTGCCCAAGAGCGTGGGCTAGGGCAATGTGCAGCGCGGTCGCGCTTCCCGAATTCTTTATGTTGCGAAGGTAACCGATGGCACGTGTGAAACGAGGCAAAGTCACCCGCCGCCGGCACAAGGCGGTGCTGAAGGCGGCGAGAGGGTTTGTGGGGGGACGGCGCAAGCTGTTCCGCACGGCGAAGGAAACGCTGATGCGGGCCCAGCGCTACGCCTATCGCGACCGCCGGGTCAGGAAGCGGTTCTTCCGCTCCCTCTGGATCGCCCGCATCAACGCGGCCGTGCGAGAGCAGGGGCTCAGCTACAGCCGCTTCATCGCGGGGCTTACCAAGGCCGGCGTCGGCCTCGACCGGCGCAGCCTGGCCGAGCTGGCGGTGCGCGACCGAGCCGCTTTCGACGAGGTGGTGGCCACCGTGAAGGCCGCGCTGGCGAGCGGCGACTGAGGGCCGCCGCGGGAATTTTCATCCCCACTCGACCTGAGCGAAAGTCAACGAGCGGAGCGCCCTGCGCTCCGCTCGCTTTCGCGTCCCTCTATTTCTGCTCGCTTCCGCCCTCCGGCGGACCGGAGGAACTGGAGGACGGCTCGGCGGGGGTGGGCTCCGGGGCCGCGCGCAGCTCGCTGAGCCCGAAGACCAGGATGCCGAGGCCGACGACCAAGGCCATGATCACCAGTCCGCCCTTGATGAAGGTGACCACTGCCCCCTGCCACGATTCGGCGATACAACCCCAGACTCCCAGCGCGATCAGGATGAGGCCGATGAGGATGGAAACCACCTTGCCCATCTGTTCTCCCTCCTTGTCTCGGCGAATTGGCGGCCGAAGTGATCGCCACTAGGTTTCGCTCGTTTGGATGCGCTTCCTGCTTCCCCCGCATGGCAAACCGGGACGGGTTTCTCGGCTTGACGCCCTTTGTGGTTGATTCTCGCCCTGTACTGCGGTACAATTCAATTGATGACGAGATTACCTGTCGCTTTTCCTCGAATGGTTATGCGCGCGATGAAGTGGGGTTTCTTCATCGCGCTTCTCGCCTTTGGCCCCGGCCGGGCCGCGGCGAGCACCGAGGCCGAGTTCGAGGCGAAGGCGGCGAAGCTCAAGGCCGTGGAGGTGGTGAGCAGGGCGCAACTGGACCAGGCTCTCCGCGCGCTCCCCGGCCGCCCGTTGCAGGTCTCCGGCACCATTCAGGGCATGATGGGGGCCGCGGATGCCCGCCAGGTGATGTTGAAGCTGGTGGGCGGCGAGGTCATCATCGAGACCAAGATGAACTGGTCGGAGCTCCAGCAGAGCGCGCGGGTGCGCTGCCTGGTGGTCCCCATGGGGCGGACGGTGCACGCGCGGCTGGAGCTGGTGGACATCACCTGGGACAACACTCCGCCGGAGGTGCTGCGTGAGGCCGCGCGCGCCCCCCTCAAGCTCCCCGTGAAGAGCAAGGAGGAGATCGCGCTGGCGGCGGCCGCGTTGCAGCGGAATCAACAGGCGTTGCACCCGACTCCCACCCGCGGCGGGGACCGCGCGCTGGTGGTCAAGAGGGCCATCGCCCACTTCAACCCGCGGCTGAGCAAGGAGGAGGTGGACACCATCGCGGGCAGCATCCTCGCCTACTCCGAGCGCTACGGGGTGGATCCCTACATGGTGGTGGCGGTGATCGCGGCGGAGTCCCGCTTCAACCCCAAGGCGCGCTCCTACAAGGGAGCGGCCGGTCTGGGGCAACTGATGCCGGCCACCGCGCAGGCCCACGGCGTTGATCCCTATGATCCGGTGGCCAACCTGGAGGTCGCCATCCGCATTCTCAGCCGCAACCTGAAGAAGTACAACTACGACTGGAATCAGGCGCTGGCGGCCTATAACGCGGGCGCGGGCGCGGTGTCCCGCTACGGCGGCGTCCCCCCCTACCGTGAGACCCGCACCTACCTGTGGCGCATCTACGAGTACTGGTGCTGGCTCAACGGCACCAAGCCGGAGCCCCGGCCCAGGTAGCCCTCCGGCCTCCCTCATCCTCCCTCTGCGGCGCGGTGGTTTCCCCTTGGCGGCTGGGCCCGGCATCCATTCACAGAAGGCCGGGATTGTTGGCGCGCACCACCGCGAGCGCGGCCGCGGGGAGGCTGGTCGGGGAGGGATAGATCAGATAGCGGGGCTCCCAGCGCGGGTGGAACTTGGCCTTGAAGGCGCGCAGCCCCTGGAAGCTGTAGAATCTGTTCAGGCGCTCATACATGATGCGCACGGCGCGCTCGGCCGCCCTTGCGTCACTCCCCTCTCCCACCCCCGCCAGGGGTGCGAGGCCGAGGTTGAGCCCCTGAAAACCCAGCTCCCTGTAGTGTTCGGCCGCGCGCACGAACAGAAAATCCATCACCCCCTTCGGCGCATCTCGCCGGCGGCGCATGAGATCGGGAGTGATGACGGGATTCACCTGCTCCGTCACAAAATTGGCAAACGCCTCTATTCTTCCCCCGCGCGAGACCACGATCCCGATGTCGCACTCTCGCAGGTAATCGGGATCAAACCATCCCAGGGAAAAGCGCTTCTCTCGACCTCCCATGTGGTTCAGCCAGTCGTCAGAGACCTCGCGTAGATCGCGAATCAGGGTTTGATCAATCGGCGGAAGGTGGAAGCGCACCTCCAGCCCCTCCCGCGTCAGCCGGCTGACGATGTTGCGCAGGTCCTTCCATCGGCCTCCTTTCAGCGCGAAGTCGGGAAGCGAGACGATGGCCTCCTCACCGATCTTCAATTGCTGGTATCCCAGCGCGCGATAAGCGGCCAGATAATCGGGCAACACCTGGTAGTAGCAGGGATTCCAGTCCATCTCCTCACAGTAGGAGGCGAAGGCCGCGATGGCGGATGCCGCCTGCTCCGCTGGACATACGGGGTCTCCCAGCACCACCGCCATGCGGCCCACCACGCGGAATGCCAGATACGCGTCAAGGGCTTCGGGAAAGAAGAAGTTCTTGTCGCTCAGAAGGGTTATGGGGACCAGGGAGGAGCGCCCGTGCCGGGCGGCGATTTCGGAGGCGCGGGCCCGCTCCAGCTGCCAGACCTGGCTGCGATAGACCACGGGCCGCAGCGCCGCCAGCGCCGCGTAGACCAGGCCGAAGATGCTCACCACATAGAGTGAGGTGAGGAACCATTGCGCGTGGCGGGTGTGAGGCACGGGTCCGCTGCTGAAGGTGAAGGCGATCCGCATCGTCTGGGCCACCGCGGCGCCCACGCTGAAGTGGGCGTGGAATTCCCGGTCGAGGTAGTAGAAGCCCGCCGTGCCGTAGAGGCACATGAACGAGACGGAGGCCGCCAGCACCGCCAGCGCCCGGCGAAAACTCGCCGGGTCGCTTCTGGCGCGGAAGCGCCGGCGCAGCCCCAACAGCGGAACGAGCACGCCGACGCTGAGGGCGGCCTCCTTCCAATCGAGGCCCTTGAGCAAGTGCAGCGCCGCGGACGCGGCCAGCAGCGCCACCGTCATCTGCCAGGCGGCACGTTTGTGCCGCCAAACACCCCAGCCAAGAAACAAGAGCAGAAAGCCCGCCACCACGGCCAGCAAACGGCTGCCGTGCATCACTCCCGCGGGCAGGTGATGCCGGAGCAACCAGACGCGCCCTTTTCCGACCGAGAAGAGAGCCGACCACAGGTTCAGCAGGGCCGCGCCCCACACCATGGCGGCCAGCAGGCGGACCGGCGCTTTAGATGGGCGCTTCATGTTTGTCTTCCCGGCCGAAGGAGATATGAAGCATGACATAACCCACCAGCAGGGGAAGCCAGAGGGAAAAGAGGCGATAGCAGATCGTGACCAGCAGCGCCGTCTCCAGGGGCACGCCGAGAGAGGCGTAGACGGCCGTCATGGAGGCCTCGAAAACGCCCAACCCCGAGGGGACCAGGGACACGAACCCGGCCAGATAAGCCAATCCGTACCCCGCGCTGAGCACGCCAAGGTGCACCGGATAGCCGGTCGCCAGGAAGATGACGAGCAACCCGGCCAGGTCGAAGAGATGAATGAAAAACCCCATGACGACCAGCACCGCGGTCGCCGATCTGCTGCGCGCCAGCACCGCCAGGGCCGAGGCCACCTCTTCCGTCGCGCGCACGACCCGTTGCTCGGCAAACAGCGTGCGCCCGGAAAGTCGGGAGCCGATCCGGTTGCCGATGCGGATCCCCCCCGCGACAAGACGCCTGAAGGTGTTTCGGCGGGTCAACAGGAAGAGCCCGAGGAAGGCTGTGGCCAGGGCCAGCGCGCCCAAGGTCCCCGCCATGTGCATCTCGAGCGCCGTCAATTCGCGGTGGGCCGAGAGGTATAGCAATCCCACCCCCAGGACCACGAGGAAGGCTCCGTAATCCAGCACGTAACGAGCGACGTTGACGGTGATGGTGGCCGCCACGGGCACTCCCCTGCGAGCCATGCGCTCGCTGAAAAAGGCGGTCCCGGACACTCCGGCCGTGGGCACCACGCGGTTCACGAAGCTCGCGGCCAGCGTCAGCGCGATGACCCCGGAAAGCCGCGGCCGGTGCCCTATGACGCGGTACATGATCCAGTAGATGCTGGCCTCGTTGCACTGAAAAAACGCCTCACTCACTATCGCCAACGGGAGCCAATGCCAGTTTACGTTGCTCACCGCCGCGCCGAATTGCTCCAGCTCGCCGCGCCTCGCCAACGCGTAACCTCCCAGCGCGAGGGTGGCGACGGCCAGCACCCAGCGGCGCCAATAAACTGTTCCTCGTCTTGTCTGACTCATATCCGCGGTCCTGCGCCCAGCGCTCGTTCGGCGCCGCCTGCCTCCGGATCGGTCACGTGGACGGAAGCACGGGGCCGGAAATGCCCCGCAGACTCAATGCCATTTTCGCTCCCCCGGGGAAACTGGAGCCCGCGGATGAGACGGGATGCGCGCCCCAGCCTCACCGGCCTCAGTGCGACTCACGCCAAAGCCCCACGAACTCGGCGGCTCCCTCTTGCCACGGCGGCAGCTGATGGCCGTATACGCGCGCCAACTTGGAGGTGTCCAGCAGGCTGTTCCTGGGTCTCGGCGCCGGGGTGGGGTACTCGGAGCTGGGGATGGGGATGATCTCGGGGGCGAGGCCCGCGGCGCGAAACACCTCGCAGGCGAACTCGTACCACGAGCAGCAGCCCCTGTTCACCGCGTGGTAGGTGCCGTAGCAGGGCTTGGAGATGATGACCGCCAGCGCTCTGGCGAGATGTACGGTGTAGGTGGGCGCGCCCACCTGGTCGCTCACCACCCGCAGCGGCTTCACATCCTTGCCGGGGTAGGGCTGGGCCAGGGTGAGCATGGTGCGCGGAAAGCTCTTTCCGTGCAGCCCGTGCAGCCACGAAGTGCGCACGATATAGTGCTCCTCGAGGGTCACGCGCACCGCCAGCTCCCCCAGCCATTTGGAGAGGCCGTAGGCGTTCACCGGATTGGGCGGGTCATCCTCCGTATAGGCTCCCTCCTTGGATCCGTCGAACACATAATCCGTGCTTATCTGCACCAGCGCCGCCCCCACGGCCGCGGCCGCCTCCGCCATGTTCCGCGCGCCCCGGTGGTTCACCCGGAAGGCGGTGTGGTACTCGGTCTCGGCCTTGTCCACCGCGGTGTAGGCGGCGCAATTGATGATCACCGACGGTCGGCATCCGGAGACGAACTCCCTCGCCGCGGCCGCGTCGGTGATATCGAACTCGCCCAGGTCGGCCCCGATCACCCGCCATCCGGCCTCGGAGAGGACGGGGCAGAGATCCGTGCCCAGCATCCCGCGGGCCCCGGTGACCAGGGCGACGCGGCCTTCACCCATCGCGCCCACCTCCCTTGGTGCAAGCCGGCCCCTCAGCCATCGCGTCGCCGCCAGTCGTGGGGGATGTCGTTGTCGTGGGGATCTACCCGGTACTCGTCCGGGGCGTCGTAGCGGTAGGGTTCGGTGGGGCAGTTGACGATGATCGCCTCCTCGGTGCCGATATTCTTGAACCCGTGGTAGACGAGGGGAGGCACGTGGATGAGCACGGGATTGTGAATCCCCGCGTGGAAGACGTTCACCTCTCCCTTGGTGGGGGAGTCCTCCCGCGGGTCGTAGAGGGCGATTTCCACCATGCCGTGCACCACCGCGAAGTTGTCGCTCTGAACCTTATGGTAGTGCCAGGCCTTTACCACCCCAGGATAGGCGGTGGTCATGTAGACCTGGCCGAACTTGCTGAACATCGGGTCATCACACCGCAGGATCTCCATCAGCCGTCCGCGCTGGTCGGGGATGACCTTGAGTCGCTTTACGCTGACGCCTTCAATCATGTCCGGCTCCTTTGTCGCGCTCATGTTGCGTGAAGTCTGTTCGCCGCGGGCCCGCGGTCGCCTTCCGCCCCAGGAGCACTTGTCTATGCCCCGGGGGAGGGGGAGGACTGAATGTGGAGGGATGGAATTCTGTGCGGCAGCACCGCGGCACCTGCAAAAGGGGGAAGATGGTTCATGGAAGATATGCGCAACATGCCGTCGCCGGAGGGCCTGTGGAGGGATCCGCCCGGAGACGGCGGCGCGGCCGTCCCGGTCGACGATTCGCCCGCGGCCGTCTGCCTGGGCGAGGTGTTGATTGACTTCGTGTCCGAGGAGAAGGATGCGCCTCTGGCCTCGTTGCCGCGGTTTGTCGGCGCGGCCGGCGGAGCGCCGGCGAATGTGGCCGTGGGGTTGGCGCGCCTGGGGGTCGAGACCGGGTTCATAGGCAAGGTGGGAGACGATCCGTTTGGCGAGCACCTGCGCGGGACATTGCGCGCGGAGGGAGTGGACACGACCTTCCTGCGCCGCGCCCCGGGCGTCCGCACCACACTGGCCTTCGTCGCCACCCGCGGGGACGGCACAAAGGACATTTGCTTCTATCGGAACCCGGGGGCGGACATGCTGCTAACCGCGGAGGAGGTGAGGGCCGACTATCTGCGCGGGGCGCGCCTCTTCCACTTCGGCTCGGTCAGCCTCAGCCGGCCGCCGGCGCGGGAGGCCACCATGTATGCGGCCCGGCTGGCCAGGGAGGAGGGATTGCTGATCTCCTATGACCCCAACTGGCGGCCAAGCCTGTGGCCCGATCCCGTGGAGGCGCGGGGGCATATCTGGGAGGCGATGTCCCTGGCGACGGTGGTGCACTGCGCGCGGGAGGAATGGGAGTTCGTCAGCGGCACGGACAGCCTGGAGGAGGGCGCGGCGCGCATCTTGCAGACGGGGGTTTCCCTGGTGGTGGTGACCCAGGGAGAGGAGGGATGCTGGTGGGACAACGGCCGCGCGCGAGGGCAATTGCCCGGATTTCCGGTGGAGGCGGTGGATCCCTTGGGCGCGGGGGACGCGTTCGTGGCGGCGATGTTGTCCCGGTTGTTGCCGGTCTGGGAGGAAGGGGGAAATATCGGGGAAGTGGAGGGAGAATCGTTGCGGGGGACGATGACTTACGCCAATGCCGCGGGAGCGATCACCTGCACCAGAAGGGGGG
>WFSF01000218.1 GCA_015486155.1 Armatimonadota bacterium | reverse complement strand
GGACATCAACGAGGAAGTCGCCGGACAGATCGAGAGCGAGGCCAGGGCGCTGGGCGCCGAGGTGCTGGGGAGGATCCCCTTCGATGCGGCGGTCGAGGAGGCGATGGCCGAGGGCGTGCCTCTGGTCACCGCGGGCGAGAGCCCGGCTGCGGATGCGATCACCGCCCTCTGGGAGCGCGTGAGCGAGTGGAAAGAGAGGAACTGAAGTGGCCTCGGTGATGGAGAGAGCAAAGGAGGAATTCGCCGCCAAAGTCACGCGGGCCGGCCTCACCGATGCGCCCATCGCGGTCGGCTCTTCCGCGGCCTCCGCCGGGGAGACGAACGACATGGCCCGGTACGACGACCTGCCCATTCTGCGGGGCAAGGAGGTATTGATCGAGGCCGAATTTCAGGGGGCCAGGGGGCAGGCCTTCACCAACCAGGCGGGAGCGTGGGAGGGAACGGTGGGTGAATTGCTCTCCCTGCCGCTTACCTCGAACCGGGGCCGGGCCACGCTGCTGGCGGCGATGAATGCCGTGATGCGCCACCTGGGAGAGGTGGATCGGACGGTGTATTGCACGGAGGCGGAAGCCAATCTGTGCGGCAAAGAGACGGCGGCGATGCTGCGAGAGGAGTTCGGTGAGATCACGGTGGGGCTCGTCGGCTATCAGCCTGGTCTGGCGGCCGGGCTGGCCGCGGAATTCGGCCCGGAGCGGCTTCGCATCACTGACCTCGCCCTGGAGAACATCGGGCGCGTGGTCCAGGGAGTCGAGGTCTGGGACGGCTGGAACAGCACGGCCAAGCTGGTTTCCGGCAGCGACGTGGTTCTCGCCGCGGGCAGCACCATCGTCAACGCGACCTACGAACAGTTGACTCATTGCACCGCCTGCCGGGGTATTCCGCTGATTCTGTATGGAGTGACTGCGGCCTCCGTCTGCCGGCTGTGCGGGATTCGGCGGATCTGCCCGCGGGCGGCGTGAGAAGCCGCGGCTTGCTCTGTGGGAGGCGAGGCCTCTCTGCTTGACGAATACGAGGACGCTTACATATAATCGCAGATGCAACTTGCACTGTTCGGCCGGTTCCCGCGACCATCGAAAAGGGTCTGTGAGTTGGTGAGATCGCGTTTCAGGGCTGCTGGAAGGACTAGGGGTATCGCCGCGGCGTTGTTGCTAGTGCCGTGGGCGATTCTCGTGCTGACGGGCGGGGGGCTCCACACGCATCCGTCCTTCTCCAACGTCGCGGGGCCCGGGATGGCGGCCGGGGCGCGACAAGTGCAGTCATATGCCGCGGACGCGCACGAGCCCAACGAACGGTGTCTGGCCTGTCAGTGGTGGCTGCAATCGGTGGCGTCCCCGGGAATGCTGACCGTTGCGCTCGCCCAGTCTCCCGCAGTGCGGCGCCTTTGCTCGGTTCAGCCCCTGTCAGTGAGCGCCCTGGCGCGAACCTTCAACCCCCGCGCGCCTCCTCTTTCCTGAGCGTTTCCTTCTTAATCCAACGCCAATCGGCGCGCTTCCGCGCGTCAATCACCATCAGCAACGTTTGCTCAGGAGAGAGAGCCATGCGCTTTTACACGTTGTTCTTAGCATTCGTATTGGCCCTGTCGGCCGCGCTTTCCCACCCAGCTGCGGCCGCAGCCGCATCAGGAGAACCCAGCGTCACTGAACTGGAGCAAAAACTGGCGGAGCTGACGGCTCAGGTGGAGGGGCTTCGCTCCCAGGTCGAGACCTTGAAGAAGCAGATCAAGGAGCTGAAGCAGAAGCCCCCCGCGCCCGAAGAGGAGGAGGCCGCGAACCTGCGGGCCGCGGCCGAGCAGGCCGCGGCGGCGGAAGAAACGCCGACCGCGCAGGCGGAACAGCCCGCCTTCACCGCCGGTTCGCTCAGCCTTCAGGCGCTGAACCCGGAGATCAGCGTCACGGGGGATTTCATCTCGTCGTATCAGAGCAGCGATGACGGCCAAAGCCAGCATTTCGAGAATCACTACCGCAGCCTGGACATGCACCTCCAGTCCTATCTGGACCCTTACTCCCGCTTCAAGGCGGCCGTGGAGGTGCATCCGGAGGAAACCGAGCTGGGGGAGGCCTATTTCACGCGCTTCGGGTGGAGGCCGAACTGCAACTTGACTCTGGGTAAATTCCGTCAGCAGTTCGGCGTGGTCAACCGCTGGCACAAGCATTCCCTGGACCAGCTGGATTTCCCGCTTCCCCTGCGCCAGATCTTCGGGGAGGACGGACTCAATCAGACCGGGGTTTCGCTGGACTGGCAGATGCCGCCGGCGGGCAATGCGTCCCAGGAGCTCACCTTCCAGCTCACCAACGGAGAGAACGAGCGACTGTTCGGCGGCAATACCAGCAACATGCCGGCCGCACTGGTGCATTACAAGAACTACCGGGACCTGAACAAGGACACATACCTGGAATTCGGGCTCACCGGACTGGCGGGCAGGAACGATACCTGGGACGTATCCGACGGTCACGGCGGCATTCTCCAGGCCAAGCGCGACCTATGGACCACTGTGCTGGGGCTGGATCTGACCATGCTCTGGGAGCCCACCGAGCGGATGCGCTACCAGAACTGGGTCTGGCGCACAGAGGCCTATCTATTGAAGAAGGATATCCTCGCGCCGGACGGGTCCGGGGAGGACACCCTGCGCGCCTGGGGGGCCTATTCGTATTTCCAGAAGAAGTTGAACCGCACCACGGAAGCCGGTCTGCGCGTGGACTATTTCGAGCCGGACACCAAGGCCTATGCGGATACGCCCGGGCTGTCGCTGTCGCCGTTGGCGGTGACCGCCTCGGACGCGCATCAATGGCTGATCGCACCTTACGTCACGTGGTGGCAGAGCCCGTGGGTGCGCTGGCGGCTGGAGTGGGATCATCAGGCGAATCACAATATGGGCGCCGACAGCGACGCGATCGCCCTACAGTGCACCTTCGCCGCCGGCCCGCACAAGCACGAGCGCTATTGACGGCCGAAGGCCGACGCGCTCGATACCAGAGAGGAGCATGAGATGAAGCGATTTTCGCTCTTGTTGAGTTTGGCTGTCTTGGCTTGTTTTTCGCTGTCCGCGGCGGCTGCGCCGCTGCGGGTGGTGACGACTCTTCCGGACTACGCGTTTCTGGCGAAACAGATCGGCGGAGACCGCGTCGAGGTGCAGGCGATCGTGCGCGGGGACCAGGACGCGCATTTCATCCGCCCCAAGCCCTCCTTCGTCAACCTGGTGCGCCGCGCGGACGTGCTGGTGGACACCGGGCTGGACCTGGAGATGTGGCTGCCCACGGTCATCGACAAGTCCGGCAACACCAAGGTGAGGAGCGGTCAGCCAGGTTATGTGGCCGCCGCGTATGGCGTGCATCTCCTGGAGAAACCGAAGACCATGTCCCGGATCGAGGGCGGCCTGCACATCTACGGCAACCCTCACATTACGACGAGTCCCATCAACATGAAGGTGGCGGCGCGCAACATCGCCGCCGGCCTAATCCGCAACGACCCCGCGGGAAAGGACGTGTACGAGCGGAATCTCCACGCTCTGGAACAAAGGATGGACGAGGCCCTGTTCGGTCCCGAGCTGGTGCGGCTGCTGGGGGGTAAGACGCTGTGCGACCTCGCGGAGAAGGGGAGGCTGATCTCCTTCCTGGAGACGCACAACTACAAGGGGAAGCCGCTGCTCGCGCGCCTGGGAGGCTGGATGAAGCGGATGGAGCCCCTGCGCGGCAAACCCATCGTCACCTACCACGAGGGCTGGGTCTACTTCGTGCGCCTCTTCGGCCTGGAGGAGGCGGGCACGGTGGAGCCCAAGCCGGGCATCCCCCCCTCCGCCAAGCACGTCGCCGAGTTGGTGCAGATGATGAAGAAACGCCACGTGCGTCTCCTCCTGGCCGCCAACTATTTCGACGAAAAGCAGGTGCGGGGCGTCGCCTCCAAGGTGAACGCGGTGCCCGTCATCGTCCCCTTCTACTGTGGAGGCGAGCCCGGGACCGATGACTATTTCAAACTCTTCGACCTCTGGGTCGATCGCCTGCTGGCGGCGGGCAAGAAGGCGGGGATCACGGCCTCCTAGGGAACGTCGGTGAATAGCGACAAGGAGCAGTGCCATGAATGAAGCCTCTCTGTTGCAGCTAATGCTTCCCTCCTTCTGCCTCTGTCTGCTGATGGTGGGGATGCTGTCCTACCTGGGGATCCACGTCATCAAGCGCGAGATCATCTTCGTGGACCTGGCGCTGGCGCAGATTGCGGCGCTGGGCGCGCTGATCGGATTCCTGCTGGGCATCCCCCTCTATACGCAGGCCTCCTACGGGTTCTCGCTCGCGCTGACGGCGATGGCCGCGGCGGTGTTCACGCTCTCGCGAAGTCGGCGCAGTCCGGTTCCCCAGGAGGCGATCATCGGGCTGGTGTACGCCATTGCGGCGGCGGTGGCGATTCTCCTCATAGACAAGGCCCCCCATGGAGCGGAGCACATCAAGGACGTGCTGACCGGCTCCATCCTTTGGGTCAAGTGGAGGACGGTCGGGACGGTGGCCGCGGTCTACGCCGCGGTGGGCCTCTTCCATCTCATCTTCCATAAGCCGTTCCTCTGGATCACGAGGGATCCGGAGGAGGCGGAGGCGCGGGGCGTGAAAGTGCGCCTCTGGGACTTTCTTTTCTACTTCAGTTTCGGCCTGGTCATCACCGTTTCGGTGGGAAGCGCGGGCGTGCTCATGGTCTTCGTGTTTCTGGTGGCCCCGGCGGTGATGGCCGTGATGCTCACCGATCGGTGGCTGTATCAAATGGCCTTCGGTTGGGCGCTGGGCTTCGTGGCCACCGCGGGAGGATTGATGCTCTCGTATCTCGGAGACCTCTCCTCCGGCCCGGTGGTGATCGGATCCTATGCGGTGGTGCTGTTGATCGTGGGGGCGATAATCCACGTGGTGCGGGCGGAAGAGCGGGCGCGCGCCCTGAGACAGACCCTGACCGTTGGAAGCGCGTTCGCCCTTTGCCTGGCCGGGTTGCTCCTCGTGGGCCGTGTAGTAGGGTCACACATGCGCGGCCGCGCGCGCCACGAGCACGCGGCCGCCCTGGCATCCTCCGTGCACGAACGCGCGGGCAAAGCGCCCGCCGCGGCCGGAGAGACGACGACGGGACTGGATACCGCCGCCGATCCGGGAGAACAGGCGGACGCGGTCTGCCGGGCCCTGGACCGGGATCCCGCGGCCGGCGCCAAGCTGGCCCTCCAGTATCTGAAGGAAAATCCGCCGCCGTACTTCGCGCAGCAGGTGGTCGACAAACTGGATTCCCTCCTTCCTCAGCCGAGCGGCTTCGATGTTGCCGAGTCGTTCTCGGCGGCCGTGAACCAAAAGGCGGCGGCTCGGGTGCGCGCGAATCTAATGAAGAGATAAAGACCTCGTAATCGCATCGCCAGGTCTTTGGGCGGCGTCCGCTGACAGCGGACGCCGCCTTTTCATTTCTCCAAGGCGCATGGACCGCTGCGGCGGTCGAGGAGGAGGCATCTCCGGGCGGCCAAAATTCGCGAAAAATTCATCAAACAGAGCCAATCTTGTAACTACGTAATGCTATTTATTAGCACACTATACAATGCAATGAGCCCGTATAGACAGAGGGACGGACGTGGGAAATCGTGAGGAATTCCTCACCTTGGCGGAGGCCGCGAAGGAATTGCGGCTTAGCGTCTCGACCTTGAAACGATACATCTACTCCGGACATCTGCACACCTACCGCACCCCCGGGGGAAGACACCGGGTGCGCCGGGAGGATCTCGAAGCACTGCTCGGAGTGACCCCCGAGCAGCCCGCGGAGATCGCACCCATCGGCCGCGCAGACGCCTTTGCAGAAGAGGTGGCAAGGCGAGTGGAGCAGGCGGTGCGCAGGAGGCTGGCGGCGCTGGAGATGGAGATCGAGAGGCTGGAGTGCAGCCTGGACGCCATTTCCGCGGCCCTCCGCCGCAGGCCGAAGGCGGTCGAGGCAACGCCCTGCCGGAGCGAGGCGGATTCCTGCGAGATAAAGGTGCTTGATCCCGGCTGCCGCGCCTGTGACCGCCTGGCCAAACTGGTGTCTGAGATCGCGCAGGCGGTCGGCATTCATCCGGAGGCCGTATGTCGCGTGAAAGAGATCGAAGATATCGCCGAGTACGGCCCGACGCCGATGCCCGCGGTCGTGGTCGACGATCAGGTCGTGATCGCGGGGCGGCTCCCCAGCAAGTCCCAACTGGCGGAATTGTTGCAGCGGCATCGCTCGGCCGACGCCCAAGAAGGGATTAATTGAGATGACGACAAGGCCGCGCAGAGGACGCCGCAAACCACGCCCCATTTCCTACCGGGAGTTCCGCGCGGGGGCCGCGGCCAACGCTTGTTGTGCCGGGGATGGCAGCGATACCACCACCACTCTGGCGACCATCATCGCCCGCAATGCCGCGGGCGCGAAGCCGGCCGAGATGCTGGAGGAGGTGCTCGACCAGGGGGAGGGGACGCCGGTTCACGGCGTCTGGCACCATTCCCTGATCGGAGAGATCTTGCTGGTCTGCCTTCGCAATGCCGGATATCCCATCACCGATGAACTCATTGACGAGGTGGTTGACCGCGGCCGCCAGATCTCTGGAGGATCGTGCGGCTTCATGGGCGTCTGCGGCGCGCTGAACAGCGCCGCCTCCGCCTATGCCATCCTGCTCGGCTCGAACCCCGGCCGCCACCGATCAGCGCGAGAGGCTGCTGGCGTTCTCGGCCCGGATGGCCTCCCGGCTGGCCGAGATCGGGGGCAACCGCTGCTGCAAGAAGAGCAGCTACACCGCGTTGGAGGCGACCGCGGAGGCATCCGCGGACCTTGGCTACCCCCTCCCGGAGGAAGAGTTTGCGGGCCGGTGCCGGTTCTGCGCCTCCAACGAAACCTGTGACGGAGAAGATTGTGTCTATCACCCCGCCGGAAGACGCGCGGACGCGTGAGCAAGCTGCAGGGATGACCCAGGCCCGGGCGGCCGCGCCGGTTATGAGGCCGGCCCGCCACCGGCTCACCTGGCAGGGGGCGGCGCTGGGGCTGGGTTCGGTGGCAATCCCGCTGGCGCTGTGGTGGGGGCTGGCGGCCGCGGTGACCCAAGTGCAGCATGTCGCCTTCCCGACTCCCTACGACACCGGACTGCGGATGATCGAGTTGCTGGAGGGGAAACTGTTGAGCGACGCGACCATCTACCGCCATGTGGCCGACAGTCTGCGGCGGTGGGCGCTGGGGTTCGGGCTGGCGATGGTGCTGGGCATCGGCCTGGGGCTGTTGCTGGGTTGGTCGCGGTGGCTCCAGCGCCTCTCCATGCCCACGGTGACCGTGATCCAACTCGTCCCCGGGCTGGCCTGGATTCCGGTCGCCATCCTGCTGTTCGGGATCGGCGAGCGGGCCACGGTGTTCATGATCGCGGTCACCGCCTTCGCTCCCATCGTCATCAACACCACCGCCGGGGTGAGAGGAGTGGACGAGATGTTCGTGCGGGCGGCGCGGATGATGGGGGCCGACGATCGCACTCTCTTCGCGCGGATCCTGCTGCCCGGATCTCTGCCCCACCTCTTGAGCGGTCTGCGGGTGGGTTTCGCAAACGGATGGCGGGTGCTGGTGGCGGGGGAGATGATCGTGGGGACCGGCACCGGGTTGGGCTATTCCATCATCCAGGCGCGCTGGACCCTGGACTATCCGGGCGCATTCGTGTGCATCGCCATCATCTGCGCCATCGGCCTGTTGGTGGAGCGCGGCCTCATGCTCCCGCTGGAGCGCAAGACCGTCGAGCGCTGGGGCCTGGCCAGGAGCGGGTGAGCGATGATTCGACTGGAACGGGTATCGAAGGCGTTCCCAAACGAGGAAACGGGGCAACTGGTTCAGGCCCTCCAGGACGTGCATCTGCGTGTGGAGGCCGATGAGTTCGTCTGCCTGATCGGCCCCAGCGGGTGCGGCAAGAGTACCCTGCTGAACCTGGTGGCGGGCTTCGAGCGGCCCACCGGGGGCCGCGTCCTCTTCGAGGGAGAGGCGGTCCGCGGGCCCGGCCCGGAGCGGGGCGTGGTGTTCCAGGAGCCGGCACTATTTCCGTGGCTGACGGTGGAGCAGAACGTCGCGTTCGGGCTGCGCACCACGGGTGTGCCGGCCGCGGAGCGGCGGGAGATCGCCGGGAAATATCTGGCCCTGGTCGGGCTCTCCGACTTCGCCCGCGCCCGCCCCCATCAGCTCTCCGGCGGGATGAAACAGAGGGTGCAGTTGGCGAGGGTGCTCGCGCTCAATCCGCGCGCCCTGCTCATGGACGAACCCTTCGGGTCGCTGGACGCGCAGACCCGCGACCGGTTGCAGGATGAATTGCTCGACATTTGGCAGACACATCGAAAGACGGTCCTGTTCGTGACCCACAATGTCGAGGAGGCCGTCTACCTGTCCGATCGGGTGGTGGTGCTGGCGCCCCCGCCCGAGGGGATCGTCGCCGATGTTCCGGTCTCGATTCCGAGACCGCGAAACCGATACTCAGAGGAGATGCGAGAGGCAATCATGGCCCTGTTGACCGTGCTCTCCGGTCTGCCGTGTCGTGTGTTGCCCTCGCGCGAGACCGCGGAGCCGGCAATGGGCCGGATCGCACCATAAGATAACAGCGCCGGGCCAGAGTCAACCGACCTGGCAGTCTTGCGACCTCAGACCCGGCGCAGGAAAGGAGACAGTGTATGAAACACTATCACCCGTCGTCACTAGTTCCTCTTGGCCTGCTGGCCCTCCTCCTGGCCTTGCTCTCCGGATGTGCCAAGGAGAAGCCGAAGTCAGCGGGGGTCCCGGCGCAGAAGGTGCGTTTCACCTACCAGGACCGGGTGGCCGACGCGGCCAGCATGATCGCGGTGGAGAAGGGATTTTTCCGCGCGGAGGGCCTGGAGGTGAAGCCGCTGGCGTTCAGCAACGGCCCCGCCTGCTCGGAGGCGTTGTTCTCCGGGGCCGCGGACATCGGCACCATGGGAGACACCACCGCGGTGATCGCGGTCTCCCGCTCCCCGGTCAAGATCATCGCCAGCCACGGCGGAGGCGAGAATCGGCACCGCATCATAGTGGCCAAGGACAGCCCGATTCACTCCCCGGCCGACCTGATCGGGAAGCGGCTGGCGGTGAAGAAGGGCACCTCCACCTATGGCGGCCTGCTCGCCTGGGCCCAGTCCGTGGACCTCGATCTGTCCAAAGTCAAGGTGGTCGAAATGTGCCCGGGAGATATGGGGGACGCCTTGCTCTCAGGCGCGGTGGATGCCATCGTCGCCAGCGAGCCCACTCCCTCTCTGGTCGAGCAGCGGGGCGGACGGCAACTCGCCACCCTCGGCGGACTGGGCAATTCCTATCCCATACTGCTGGTCGCCCGCGACGAGTATCTCAAGGCCCACCCGGAGACAGTGAAGGCTTTTCTCCGGGCGATGCGGCGGGCGACGCAATTCATCAAGGAACACCCGGACGAGGCCGCACAGGTGGTGGCCGCCAAGGCCGGGCTTCCGCTCGAGGTCGCAAAGCGCTCGATGGGATATCACTACTACTCGCTTCAACTGGACGAAAAGACCAGGAACAGCCTGAGGATGATTGCGCAGTTCCTGGTGAAGGAGAAGATCCTGGAAGAGATTCCCGATTGGACGAGCGCGATAGATGACCAGTATCTCGCTGCGGCGAGCCAGTGAAAGGAAGGCGTAGACATAAAGAGGAGGATACGATGCGTTGGCTGATAGTGCTGTTGACGACATTGGGGCTGGCTCTGTCGGCTTCCGGGGTAAGAGCCGCGGACAGGGCGGGTGCGGCGGACCAGGACTCGCTGGCGGCCCTGGTTGACCTGCTGGCAGAGAAGGGGGTGATCACCGCGGCTGAGCGCGAGTCACTGATCAACCGCATCACGGAGGCCGAGGCGAAAAAGAAGGCAGAGGCGGAGGCCGCCAGAGAAGCGGCCAAGAAGCCCAAGTATCCGACGATGAAGACCAAGGTTAGGCTGGAGACCAGGTTCTCCACCGTACAGGAGGACGCGGATCAGCCTTTCTTCGGCAACCGCGACGATCGAACCGGCGGCGACGGGTTTGCGGTCCGCCGCGCCCGGCTCTACTTCACCGGCAAGATCCGCCCCAACCTCGGGTACAAAATCCAGTACAAATCCGACTGGGGAGCAAAGAACGCGGATCTCCACGTGGCCCAGCTGGAATACCGGGGATGGAAATTCGCTGACCTGATCGTGGGCCAGCAGCAGACCACCTTCGGATACGAAATCGCCACCTCGGATGCGTATCTGTTGTGCATAGATCGAGCTGCGGTGAGCGATTTCCTCCCGCCCGACAAGGACATCGGCGTAATGCTCAAGGGCAAGCGGCCGTTGCCGGGAGGGCTCAGATACGATCTCTACCTGGGCAATGGCAGCGGGAAGTACGCGGGCAATCCCAACGACGGATACCTCTGGGTCGCCCGCCTCAAGGCCCAGCCTACCGACCAGTTGCACTTGGCGGCGGCCGCCTTCTCGAACGCCGACACCGATTTCAGCCCCTACCAGTCCCGGTTTCTGAAGAAGAACGGCGACCCGTACGGTCTGCTTCCAGCCTACAAGGCCGCCTCCGTGGACGAGCACGCTTGGGAGGCGGACGCGCAGTGGAGCAATGGAAGGTCAACCCTGTGGGCCGAATACATCAGGTCGCGGATCGAGCCGGATGCTGGAGCGGGAGTCACGGCGGATGGCTACTACGTCTATCTCTGTCACTCCCTCCCCTATGCCGGCCGCACCGACAAGTTGGAGACCGTGCTGGGCTATCAGAAGTTCGACCCCAACACCGCGGTGACGGACAAGTACGACCTGACTGCATACGTGCTGGGGCTCAACTATCACCTCACCCACAGCCGTTACGGCAAGAACCGCTGCCAGGAAATGCTCCGGTTCAACTATGTCTGGAACCGAGAGGCCGTCGGAGCGGTGAAGAACAACAAGTTCATCGTCCAGTATCAGACCTGGTTCTAGCCTCGAAGCGAAACTCCCGCGGGCGCGGTGCACCCACCCGATGGCCGCATCCGCGGGGAACACGGATTCCTCCACGCAACCTCCCCTGCGTGTGCTACAATACAGCGGTCGCGTGACAGAGAGGCAACCACAAGTGGGCGGGGGAGGCGAGAGTGGTCAGGCGCATTGCAACTCTGGTAATCATCGGCGGTGTGCTGATAGGCATCGCGTTCGCGGTGCGGACCGGAGCTTTGAAAGAGCAAAGAGGACCACATTCGTCGGTGTTGCGCATAATAAACTGGTTGAACAAGCCCCGCGGAAGGGGGGTCACCGACCTGCAGGCGCTCAGCCGGCCCGGCCTGGTGCTGCAACCGCGGTGGTCACCTGACGGAAAGTCCATTGCCTATCTCAGATTCGAGTTTCTACCCGGCGTGAGCCAAGAGGCGAAGGCCGCGCGTTTCAGCAGCCCCCAGGAATGCGACGGATATTTCATGGTGTGGCTGCCGGGGGAGGAGCGGCCCTGGCGGCTGGGCAGGACCGAGTGGTCAGGTGGGCTGATGAACGCCTGGCAATTCGGCTGGGATCGTGATTCGCGTTATCTGGTCTACCTCTACGATGTCACCGCGGACGCGTGGGCGGTCTCCAGCTCCTCGGCCCGGGAAATGCGCGGCAAACCTTTCGGTCTGCCCGCATACTGGCTCAGCCTGCGCGAGAGGTCGGCGACCGAGGGCTATTTGTGCGAAACCGCGGCCCTTGCGCCCGGCAAGGGCACAGACGCGCTGAAACCCTTGCAGCACTGGTTTGCCCTTTCGCCGGACGGGAAGGAGATCGTCCTGGAGGTGTTACAGGGCCATGGGCGCGAGCAACGGGCCAACCTCGCCCTGTGGGAGATAAAGACCGGCAAACTGCGGCTCATCACGGACTTCCCCAACCAGACGGGACGCCGCCTTGCTCCCTACGACAACGAATTCGCCTGGCAGGGGGATCGTATTTATTTCGTGTGCGAGCATCCTTCGCCGGCAAGAGATTTCGTCCCCCGGGAGGTGTGGTCGGTGCGCGCCGACGGCGCCGATTTGAGACAGGAGACCGAAGGCCCCGAGGACGAGTATCCCGCGCCGCGGCCGGGCACAAGGGAACTCGCCTTCGTCAGGAAGGGCTCCATCTGCCTTCGCCGGGAGGACGGGACTGTCACCACCCTGGTGGCGCGAATGGGCAGAGGCGAGTGCACCGGCGCCATCAGCTGGAGCCCGGACGGAACGCATATCGCCTTCACCTGGTGTGGGCAGATATGGGGTGCGCCGACCATCTGGACCGCGCGGGTGGTGGATCCCTCAAAAGGTCGGCGGTGACGATTTCCCTCGCCCGCTTCGATTTGACACCGCGGCGGAAATCCTTTACACTCCTATAGGAGTGTAAAGGAAATGGCCCACGACCCATCCGAGATGGTGACCCTGAAGATTCCCCGGCCCCTCTACGAGCGGCTGAGCCAGTTGATCGAGGGCACGGGGTTTCGCTCGGTGACGGAGTTCGCCGTCTACGTGCTCCGCGACCTGGCCTCCATGCCTCCCGCCGAAAAAGCCGTGCGCCGGGCGGGGGCGCGCTTGAGCGAGGAGGAGCTGAAGGCGGTGAGGGCGCGACTGCGCGAGCTGGGATATCTGTAGCGGAACGGCGCGGACGAGGAGATGGCGCATGATCGACCCCCATGGCGGAACCTTGATTGACCGGACGGTGTCGGGAGAGGAGGCAGACCAGCTGGCGCGGGAGGCCGAGGGTCTGCCGCGGGTGGTGCTGAACCGGCGGGAGATGGCCGACCTGGAGATGATCGCCTGCGGCGCGATGAGCCCGCTGGAGGGGTTCATGACCGAGGCGGACTACCGCGCAGTGGTGGATTCCATGCGGCTAGCCAGCGGCCTGGTGTGGAGCCTACCCGTGGTGCTGTCGGCCAAGACCGAGGAAGAGCAGAAACTACGGCCGGGCGGCCGGGTGGCCCTGGCGGACGGGAACGGGGTCCTGCTGGCGGTGATGGACCTGGAGGACCGATACGAGGTGGATCACGCGCGGGAGGCCGAGGTGGTGCTGCGCACCACCAATGAAGCGCATCCCGGAGTGCAGTACCTGAAGAGCATCTCCCCGGTGTATCTCGGCGGCAAGATTCGCCTGTTCCGGCGGATCGAGCACGGCGATTTCGCGCAGTACCGGAGGGAGCCGAAGGAGACGCGGGCCCTGTTCGAGTCCAAGGGATGGAAGCGGATCGTCGCCTTCCAGACCCGGAACCCGATCCACCGCGCCCACGAGTACCTCCAGAAGTGTGCGCTGGAGTTGTGCGACGGGTTACTCATCCACCCGCTGATGGGCGAGACGAAGAAGGACGACATCCCGGCCGAGGTGAGGATGAGGTGTTATGAGGCGCTGATCGAGGGGTACTACCCGCAGGACCGGGTGGTGTTGTCGGTGTTCCCGGCGGCGATGCGGTATGCGGGCCCGCGGGAGGCGATCTTCCACGCGCTGGTGCGGAAGAACTACGGCTGCACCCATTTCATCGTGGGGCGGGACCATGCCGGCGTGGGCGACTACTACGGCACCTATGACGCCCAGCTCATCTTCGGGGAATTCGACGCGGACGAGATCGGCATCACACCTCTCTTCTTCGATCACGCCTTCTACTGCAAGAAGTGCGAAAACATGGCGAGCACCAAGACCTGTCCACACGGCAAGGAGGAGCACGTCTTCTTCAGCGGCACCAAGGTGCGCGAGATGCTCGCCGCCGGCGAGCTCCCCCCACCCGAGTTCACCCGGCCGGAGGTGGCCAAGGTGTTGGTGGAGAGCATGCATGGGGAGGTGAAAGCATGAACCGCCTGGTGGTGATCGGGCTCGACTGTCTCACCCCTCAGTGGGCGCTGGAGGCATGGCTGGACGAGATGCCCCATCTGAAGGCCCTGGCGGAGAAGGGGGTGGCGGGCCGGCTGCGCTCCACCACCCCGCCCATCACCGTGCCCGCGTGGACGGCGATGGTGACCTCGCAGGACCCGGGGATGCTGGGCGTATACGGCTTCCGGAACCGCGCCAGTTATGAATACGATTCGCTCCAGGTGACGAATGGAACCGCCGTTCGCGCCTCCAGGGTGTGGAAGATACTCTCCCGAAACCGCCTGCGGTCCCTGGCGATGGGCGTGCCCCAGACCTATCCCCCGGAGCCGTTGAACGGAATCCTGGTGTCCGGGTTCATGACGCCGGATAAGGAGGCCGTGTTCACCTATCCGGAGGGGATAAAGGGATTGCTGGACCAGGCGGCCGGGGGCGAGTACATCATAGACGTGAAGAACTTCCGGACCGAGGACAAAGACGCTCTGCTGGCCTCGGTGAAGCAGATGACCAAGGCCCGCTTCCGCGCCTTCCGTGCCTTTCTCAAGGCCGACGACTTCGACTTCGCCATGATGGTGGAGATGGGCCCAGACCGGCTTCAACATGGGTTCTGGCGGTTCTGCGACCCGACTCACCGGCTCTACGAGCCCGGAAATCCCTACGAGGACGTGCTCCACGACTACTATCTCGCGGTGGACGAGGAGATCGGCCGCACCGTCGAGGCGGCGGGCGATGACGCCTCCGTAATGGTGGTGTCGGACCACGGCGCGCAGGCGATGGATGGGGCCGTCTGCATCAACGAGTGGCTCCAGTCACATGGCTATCTCAAGTTGAAGGAGCAGCCCTCCGAGCCGGTGAGGCTGACCGCGGACATGATTGACTGGGAACACACCAGGGCCTGGGGGGAGGGGGGATACTACGGGCGTCTCTTCCTCAACGTGTCCGGCCGGGAGCCGCAGGGCTGTATTGCGAAGGCGGGCTACGAGGCCGTGCGGGAGGAACTGAAGGCCGGGCTGGAGGCGCTGGGAGACGAGGAGGGCCGACCCATCGGGACGCGGGTATTCCGGCCGGAGGAGGTCTACCGCGAGGTCAAGCGGATTCCGCCGGACCTGATCGTCTACTTCGGCGACCTGCACTGGCGGTCCGCGGGGACCGTCGGCCACGGGTCGTGGCATCTGCGGGAGAACGACACCGGACCGGATGACGCCAATCACCTGCCGGACGGCGTGTTCGCGTGGAATCCGGGCGGAGATCGGTCGCCGCGGCGGGCGGAACGATACCAGATCTACGACATCGCCCCCTCCATCTTGACGTTCTTCGGGATCGAGGTGCCGGAGGAGATGATCGGAGAATCTATCATCTGATTGACGAGGAGAGAGGATGGCAAAGGGATTTACGTTGTGGTTCACCGGCCTGTCCGGCGCGGGGAAGAGCACGCTCGCCCAGCGCGTGCGGGACATCCTGCTCGAACGCGGCCTGAAGGTAGAGGTGCTGGATGGAGACGTCGTGCGCCAAAACCTCAGCAAGGGATTGGGCTTCTCGAAGGAGGACAGGGACACCAACATTCGCCGCATCGGGTTCGTGTGCAACCTGCTCACCCGCAACGACGTGGTGGCGATCGCGGCCGCCATTTCGCCCTACCGCGCCATCAGGGACGAAAACCGCAAGCTGATCGGGCGGTTCGTGGAGGTCTACTGCAAGTGCGACCTCGACACCCTGAAGGAGCGCGACCCGAAGGGTCTGTACGAGAAGGCCTTGAAGGGAGAGATCAAGAATTTTACCGGCGTCAGCGACCCCTACGAGCCTCCGGAGCACCCCGAGGTGATGGTGGACACCGCCGCCGAAGATGTGGACACATCGGTGGCCAAGATCATCGCCGCGCTGGAGGAGATGAACTACATTCCCGCCGCGGCCGGCGGGGAGTACAGCGCGGACGAGGAGGAGACCATCAAGCGCAGGCTGCAGGACCTGGGCTACATCTAGGAGACGCGCGGTGCGCTTATTCGGGAGGAGGAAAAAGCGACGCGCCTGTGTGGTCGGGCTGGACGGAGTGCCCTTCGGCCTGCTGAAGCGGCTGGCCGGGGAGGGGGTCATGCCCCGCACCGCGGCCCTCCTCCGCGGGGGCGGCCTGCGGCAGATGCGGGCCTCTCTGCCTCCGATCTCGTCGGTGAGCTGGTCCTGCTTCATGACCGGCGCCAACCCCGGGGAGCACGGGATCTTCGGCTTCACCGAGGTGGAGCCCGACACGTACCGTCTCAGGTTTCCCATGTTCGGGGACCTGGCGGTGCCCACCCTGTGGGATCGGCTTGGGGAGGCCGGCAAGCGGTGCGCGGTCATCAACCAGCCGTCCACCTATCCCGCGCGGCGGATGCCGGGGGCGCTGGTGTCGGGATTCGTCGCCCTCGACCTGGAGAAGAGCGTGTGGCCAAAGGAACATCTCCGTCCGCTGGAGCAGATGGGCTATCGCATCGACGTGGATACGCGGGCGGCGCGCGAAAACTTGGACGGCTTGTTGGACGACCTGTTCGCCACCCTGGAGACGCGGCGGCGCGCGGCGGCCTACTTCTGGGAGCGGGAGCGCTGGGACTATTTCCAGGTGGTGGTCACCGGCACCGACCGGTTCCAGCACTTCTTGTGGCGCGCGGTGGAGCAGGCAGACGACCCGCGACACGACCGCGCCCTCGGCTATTATCAGGCCGTGGACAAATTCATCGGCGAGATGTGGGACCGGTTCCATCAGGGCGCGGCGGCCGACCATGAGGGCGAGGGATTCCTCATGCTCTCCGATCACGGCTTCTGCGAGCTCCGCCAGGAGGTGAGGCTGAACGCCTGGCTGAGGGAGCAGGGTTATCTGGACTACGAGACCGAGGAGCCCAAATCGGTGGCCGAAATGGCCGAGGGCACCCGCGCCTTCGCCCTGGACCCCGGCCGCATCTACCTGAATGTGAAAGGACGATTCGGGAAGGGGTGCGTAGAGCCGGAGGCGGCGCCCGCGCTGCGGGAGGAACTGGCGGCGCGGCTGACGGAGTGGAGCCATGAGGGGGAGCCGGTGGTGTCCCACATCTTCACCCGAGAGGAAGCCTTCCATGGGCCGCGGACGGAGCTGGGGCCCGACCTGGTGGTGCTGAGCAGGCCGGGGCTCGACCTCAAGGGCACCACGCGGGGCAAAGAGGTGTTCGCCGACACCCATTTCCAGGGGATGCACACGTGGGACGACGCCTTCGTATGGAGCCGGCTGCCGGTGCCCGACCAACCGGAAATATCCGACCTGGCGGCTGTGATCGAGGAATGGCTGCGCGCGTGACCTCCTGAGGGGCTGCGTGAAAGGAGCACGTGGGGGAGATGAGGGGGTTCCACAAGCGCAGTTTCGTGAAAGCGCTCTCATGGCGTGTGTTGGCCACGGTCTCCACCATGACGATCGTGTATGTGTTTACCGGGCAGCCGCTGCTGTCCCTGGGCGTGGGCGGGGCGGAGGTGGTGGTGGTGAAACTGCTCCTCTACTATGGGCACGAGCGTCTCTGGAGCTGGATTTCCTGGGGGAAATTGCGTCACCCGCTCTCCGGCCTGGCGGTGAGCCGGGAACTCGACCCCGAGCACCTGGATGAAATCCACACCAGGTTGGAGGAACTGGGGTATCTGTAGCGCGCGCGATTGACCTGTACCTATTTACTCCCCGCCCCCCGCATCTGCGAACGGCAGGAACCGCTTTTCCCCCTTGCGGCGGGCTTCGGCCACCGCGCGGTTGGCCTCGAACAGGCTCTCGAAGGACCCGCAGTCCAGCCACATCCCCTCCAGCTCGCTCCAGCTCGCCCGCCCGCTCT
>WFSF01000217.1 GCA_015486155.1 Armatimonadota bacterium | reverse complement strand
GGCGTGGATCTCCTTCCTCGCCGCGCTCACCCTATCCGTCTGGCGGATGAACCGGGCCGCGCCGACCACGCAACGATAACTGCCATCGGGCCGCGCCTGCGTCTTCCCGCTACCCCTCCGCCAGCTTCATCACCAGCTCGGCCACCCTCCGTCCCAGGCCGCGGCAGTCGTTGAGCGCGCGCTGGTCCGGCTCCCCGAAGGCCACCGCGCCGTAGTGCGCGCCCTTGGTGGTGCCCTGCACGATCATACCGTGGATGAGCATCGCCTTGAGGATATCGATCACAGTGGTCTCGGTGCCCCCGCCGATCGCCCCGGAGGTGGCGAACGCCCCTCCCACCTTGCCGGTGAACTCCCCGTAGTGCTTCACGCTCTCGTCGATCAACTTCTTCAGCTCCGCCGCGATGCCGCCGAAGTACACCGGCGAGCCCATGATGATCCCGTCATAGGTCACCAGCTCGTCCGGCGTCACCTCCTCGCACGGCCGCAGCTCCATCTCCACCCCGGGCACTCCCCTCACCCCGTCGGCCACCGCCTCCGCCATCTTCTGCGTATTGCCCGACCGAGTGTAGTAAACGATCAGCACTTTCGGCATGGTCACCTCTCCTTTATTTCCGTGGTTCTTTCCCATATCACTCCGCGGCCCGCGCCCGTTCTCTCAGCATCTCCCTCTGCCGCGCCAGTTCCGCCTCCTTGCGCGCCTTCCGCACCGCCAGCATCTCGTCCTCCGGCACCAGGCGGGTCATCTCCTCGATGGTGTCGCCCAGGCGCCGGCGGGCGGCGAGAAGAGTATCCGGGTCCCAGGTCCAGTGGGTGAAGTCCGCGCACACCTGGTCCGGCACGGCGAGGATCTGCTCCGCGCGCTTCAGCAGCGGCTCCGCCTGCGCGCGGAGGTCGGGGTGCTTCTCCACGCGGGCGCGGAGGGCGTCCGCGTAGTCCCGCAGCACGTAGTGGCTCTCCCAGTCCTCGATGCCGTCCCGGAGGTTCTCGAACCGCACCGAGCTGAAGGGCCCGTCGGGTCCGGGGTAGAAGAGCATTCCGTCCCCGTTGGTGTTCCCCCAGCCCCAGGGCGAGAACGGGACCTCCGGCCACCGCCGGCCGTCCTCGGGCAGGTTGTGGTCCCAGATGTTGTAGCAGTAGTACTCGAACCCGGTCACCCCGAATTTCCAGGTCATCCAGAACAGCACCCGCGACGCGATCAGCGGCTCCTCCATCTGCACATTGGGGCAGGGCAGCATGGGCCCCGCCGCCACGTACCAGAAGAATTTCTCCCCCCGCGCCTGCGCCTTCTCGATGAGCGGCTTCACCTGCTCGGCGGTGACGCTGTAGACATTGTTCGTGTCCGTGCTGATCTGGGGGTCGAAGATATCGATCACCCCCTCCAGCTCCGGCCGCGGGAACGAGCCCCCGATCATGATCATCAGCTCCGGGCACACCTTGCGGATGGAGTCCGACCGGCGGCGCATCTCCGCCCAGTCATCGGTCTCGTCCCCGATGTAGACGAGGGCCATGTCAATCAGGCCGCGGCGCTTGATCTCGTCGTACCGCCGCTTGAGCGAGGCCGCGTCGCCGGTGTACTCGCCGGACAGGTAGATGGTGTTGCCGCCCCTGCTCAGCACATAGTCGAGGTCCTCCAGCGAGGGGGAGAGCACGTCCCGATACTGCTCGGTGGGGTTGAAGCGGTGGTCCATCAGGAAGTCGATGTACCGCCGCCGCAGCTCCGGCGTCAGCTTCCCGTAGGCCTTCTGCACATCGCCCCAGATCATCTGCCCCATGGTCTGGAAGTCCCACTGCTCCGGGATGGCGTAGTTCCAGACCTTCACCGTGAGCCTCAGCTCGCGCGCGGGCGCGTTGCTCGGCTTCACGGTGATGGTCCCGTGGTACACGCCCGGCGCGGTGTCCGGCCGGGTGCGCACGTTGAACCAGAAGGGAGTCGAGAGATGGACCGGCAGGTCCACCGGCCGGGCCGTGGAGAGCGGATCCGGGACCGCGAAATTCTTGCCGTGGAAATACCAGTCCTTGATCTTCCCGTTCTCGTGCAGCCTGGGGAAAACTTCCTCCACATAATAGGCGATGTCCGACTTGGGGATGCGTGCGCCGGACTCGGAGACCAGATCGCTCCACTCAAAGGTGACGCCCTTCAACTCTTCCACCATCGGGTAGACCAGCACCTGGAAACCCTCGAACTCGTTGCGCGCCATCGCCATCCGGTAGCTGTTCTCGAAGGGCCCCCAGAAGCGGTAGCGGGTGTCGAGGTCGCAGTAGCGCGCCAGGGTGTGGGTCATGCCCACCAGGTAGGGCTCGCACTGGTCCGCGAAATCCACCACCAGGCGGGGCCGCAAGTCCGCCTCCGGCCACTCGGGACCGGGGAGGTCCATCGCCGCGGTGTTCGGGAAGCGGTGATCCGGCAGGTTCACCGGCACCAGGGCCGCGCCGTGATTGCTCTCCGGGTGGGAGAGCCATTGCTTCACCAGCGGGGTGATGTCGAAATCGATCCACCGTCCCCCCTTCGGCACGCCGAGCCGCCGCAACTTGTGCGGAAACCACTTGCCGTCATACTCCCACAGGGAGAATGAATCCACCACCCCGGGCGGCCGGCCGCGGTGATAGTCCGTGCTGCCGTCCAGCCAGCCGCCGGTGTCCACTGCCCCCGTGACGTTTTCCCCCGCGCGCCCCTCCCAGGGATGCTCCACCTGGTGGCACATGATCTCGCAGATCATGCGCAGGTGGCGCACCTCCGGCACGAACACCTCCAACCGGGCGCGCGCCACGCGCCTGTCCCGCCACTCCTCCGGCAAGTCGAACTTGATGAATACCTGGTTCTGCGCGCCGCGCAGGGCCAGCGCCCCCGCGGGCGCGTCCGCCTTCTCCGCGCCCCAGAAGGTCGCGGCCGCGCATCCCGCGTACCCGTCTCTGCCCTGCTGCAACACCACCGCCGCGTTGCCGTTTCCCGTAGCCATTGCCGCCCACACTCCTATCAACGAAATCAGCGCGACTCGCAACAGCCTCCGCGCCTTCGCCATCTTCGTCGCTCCCGGCCGGCCACCCATCACAACGACAGCTCCAGCAGATACTCCGGCTTCTCGTCATACGGCTCCGCATTCCCCGCGGCCACCGCGTACAGCCGCTCGTGGCTTCGCCGCGCGGCCGCGCAAAGCTCCTCATAGGGGCGGTGGCAGATGTCGAAGAAGCCGATGTTGTAGCACTCACCGTCCGGGCGCCCCAGCGCGGACTGGTCGTACAACGTGAACCAGTGCGCGCCCACACACCACGGCTGCGCGGCCGCGTCCTCCAGATAGACCCGGTAGGCCTGGCCGCGCGCCCGCTGGTTCTTCACCCGCCGCAGGCCGCTGGCCGGCAGCCCCGCGTCCAGCGCGCCGAAATGCCACTCGCCGATGAGGATGGGCCTTTTCACCACCGCGCTGATCTTCTCCGCCGCGCGGTTCACCCGGTTCTCGTAGCAGTTGAAGCTGAACACATCGAACGAATGCATCCCCTTCAGCGCCCAGTCCGGCGGCGCCGTTCCATAGCGCGCTCCCAGGTTCAGGTGATTGGGGTCCACGCGGCGGCAGGCCTCGCTGAGCGAGGTGAACAGCCTATCCACCATCCGCGTGCTGAACTCCTCCAGGTCCGCTTTCGCCCGGTCGGTCAGCCGGCGGCTCCACTTCCCCTCCGCCACCGCGTCGAAGGCGACCCCTTTTCCCCAGGCCCCCTCCAGGGCCGCCTGGGAGCCGTACCTCTCGCGCAGGAACTCCGCCAGCGCCCTGCGTGTTTCGCAGGATGGGGTGTTGTAGAGCATTCCCGCGGCCGGCGTATCCTCCGCGAATCCCCAGGTGGGCTCGTTCATCAGGAAATACCCGATCAGCGCGGGGTCATCCCTGGTGTCGCGCAGCTGCTCGGCGAACCGCTCCACCTCCGCGGGCCAGTCGGGATGGAAGACGTCGGGAAAATCCCGGAAGACACGGGGAACGCCGGAGAATTCCCGGTCGAGGGGGCGGACATAGGCGATCCCCGCGGCGCGGGCGATTTTCCATTCCGACCAGTTGCCCACCGTGTTGAACCCCAGCCGCCTCAGCTCACCCAGCGCGAGGCGCGCCCACTTGTCGTGCCAATCGCCCCCGAAGGCGCGGATGAGGTTGGCGATGAGATAGTTGAGCGCCTTTCCCTGCGGTCCCCAGTGCGTGTAGGCGTCGGAGAATTCTCCGTCACGCTTGGGCATCCACGACAGCGCCTTCTCCAGCCCGGCGTAGGCCGCCACAGACTCCCCCACGCCCACCACATCCGGCCCCGCCGACCAGAACAGGTGTCCCTCCGGATCCACCAGCCACCAGCGTTTTCCGTCGTGATGGGTGCGGAAAAAGCCGGAGGCCTCCACTTTCCGCTCCTTCCATCCTCCCCACCGCGAGAAGGTCTCCGGCCAGCGGTGCCGGTCCGCGGCCTCGAGCTGCGCCCGCAGCCGGCTCGTCACCTCCTCTGCCGATGCGCTCTTTCCCCGCCATCTGCGCAGCCTGCTCTGCCCCAGTTCGTCCAGCAGCGGCCCCTTCGGCAGCAGGGGGTCGTTCAGCAGCGGCGGCGTCTCCGCGGTCACCGTGATGGGCGTAAGGCAGAAGCGCGCGGGCGCGTCTCCTTTCCTCCACACCCCCAGCAGAATGCGGTCCACCCTGGCCGGGTCCACCCGGTCTCCGCCGAACATGGGCTTCAACAATGCCCCCTCCCGTTCCAGCCGCCATCGGTTCTGGTCCACCACCTCCAGCGGAAGGCGCAGGCGCGCCTGACACTCGGTCAGCGCGGAGAACTCCGCCCAGAAGCGCGGCCCCTCCCGCCCCTCCTGGAGCGCGAGCCCGAACACCACGATGGTGTCCCCCTCCACCAGCAAGTCCGCGGTGAGATACTGCGCCTCCGCCAGCGCGCCCGGCGGCACGCGGTACACCAGCCCGCTCTCCTCCGCGTCCGCCCGGAACCAGGATGCCTCCGGGAAGGGCGCCTCTCCCTCGACGGGGGCGATCTTTCCCTGGAAGTCGTCCGGGGTAAGGATGAACGGCAGACTCGGCTTCGGGGACATGCTCGACTCCTCGCCGCTGGATCTCGATGCCGGCAGCGCGGCCGCCAGCACACTCCAGCCGACCAATCTCAGGAACTCTCGACGGTCCAGGTCCATGGCGCGCGTCTCCTTCGACGGGAAGCGCTGAAATCCCCCGTCCGGGACCGATTTCAGCGCGGGAACATGGTCAATAGTGCCGGTTAGTGCCGTTGGCTATTGTTCGCTAGTCTCTTCAGCCTGAGACCGCGCGTTGCCCCCGAACCCCCGGCTGTAGAGCACGTTTGGCAGATCCAGCCACGTGAGGCAACATCCCAGAAAAGCAAGAAACCCTGCCCCCGGCGGCATATGAAACCGCAAGTGGGCTGCCAATATCACTGGAACGAGTAGCAGAGGGGGAACATTGGCGAGAATCCGGGTGACCGTAGGAGGAGGGGCAATTCCCTTGTCCCTGAGCGCGCGCCTCATTGCCCTGACCGACCGCCAGTAGCGGGGCGACAGCATCGGGCAGGCGAGAGTGAGAAAACGTCCCTGTGTGAACTCCTCCCTCAGCCTCTGGTAGGGTTCGGCCGCTCTCAGCATCTCCACCATCGCCCGCGTCCCCACCGCCCCGACCGCGGCTCCGAGCGCGAACATTATCGCCGAGCCGGGCCAGGGATTGATCCCCAGGCCCCTCCACTGAACAAGGACGAGGATGAGGGCAAAGGCCACGATTAACGCTATATGCGCCGCGATAAAGCCTTGGCTCTGGTACCACGGCACTGTGCGCGGCAGAGGCTCAACCGACCGCCCCTGCCCTGAAGTACCCATCTGGCATTCCTCTCTGGAGCTATGCTAAGCGTCGACAACTTGCGGAGGGCGGAGGGGCGTCCAGCTCACCCACCGCTCCCTCACGAGATGATCCGCTTGCTCTCCTCGAAGACGGGGGTCGCGTCGAGGTACATGCGAACGAGGTTCATCACCTGGGAATAGGTGGGGAAGTGGCGGGCGAGTTTGGCGAACAGGGGGGCCTCGGGGACGCCCTGTTCCCGGCCCAGCTCGGCGGCCTGCTCGTAGGCCCGCCGGCCCGCCTGGAGGTAGTAGTCTCCGGGGTCGCGGAAGGGCACCACCAGGCCGCCCACCTGCATCATCACCGAGTCCTTCCGCCGCCAGTCCCGGCGGATGCGGTCCAGGCTCTCCGGGAACAAGCCGAGGATGAAGAGCGTGTAATCCCCCACATGGCGCTGGACGCCCAGCGCGCGCTGGTCCGGGGAGATTCCCGGCGTCTCCCCCTCCAGCAGCATCTCCGCCACGTCGGCCAGGGGGCGGCCGCGCGCGTCGCGGATGCGGTAGAGTCGGTCCACATGGAGGAAACGGGCGAGGATCTCGTCGGAGAGGTAGCTCTGGAGCCGGGCGTCGCGCGCCTCGGGGGCGGGGAAGGTCCCCTGTCGGAAGGCCCACCCGGTCGCCTCCCGGAAAAGGGCGCGCAACGGATGCCCCTCAGGCACTTCGTGCGTCATTGCTTCACAAGTCCCTCAACTCCGCGCAGGGCGAGTTTCCTCGCCCTGCGCCGGCACTGCCTGCCAAGCGATATTCTATGCCGGCCTAAACGGCCTGCATCATCTTGCGAATGCTCTTGCCGATCTTGCGCTTCGCCCGCTGGAGCGCGTTGTCCACCGATTTCACCCGGCGGTGCAGTTCGTGCGCGATCTCCTGGTAAGATTTTCCCTCCAGATGACCGCGCAGCACTGCGGACTCCAGCTCGCTGAGCTCGCGCTTGATGCGGTAGCGGAGGTCGTCGGAAAACTGCTGGGTGATGACCACCTGCTCCGGGTCGGACTTGTCGGATTCCGCAATGGTGTCGAGCAAAGTGCGGTCGGAATCGGACTCGAAGAGACTCGCGTGCAGGGACACGTATGAGTTCAGGGGGATATGTTTCTGTCGCGTTGCGGCCTTGATGGCGGTGAAGATCTGACGGCTGATGCAAAGCTCCGCGAAGGCCCGGAACGGGAGCAGCTTATCGCTCCGGAAATCCCGGATCGCCTTGAAGAGACCGATCATGCCCTCCTGCACGATGTCGTCGTGATCGGCCCCGATCAGGAAGTACGAGCGCGCTTTGCCCTCTACTATAGTCCTGTACTTCGAGAGTAGGTGCTCTGTGGCCCGGAGGCTTCCGCCTTTCGCATATCGAACTACTTCTTCATCGACCATGCCGTGGAAAGTCATCGGCATGTCCCGCATGGACGTATCAGGCACTGAGCCGCCTCCACCTTTGAAAGTCGCGTCAATAGTCCGAACATCTAAACAACGGTGAAGCGGAACGTCGTCCGCGGATACCCTGTGACTCTCTCGATAGGCGCCTCCCTACCCGTCGGTTTCAGCATTATCCGGGCCTGCGTCTCCACCGGCCCGGACGGGCACATTATAGGGCAACCCGCGCGGGGAGTCAATAGTCAAGCCAGTTTCTGTGCAAAAACCACGCGAAAGTGCTTGCATTTCGACATCGAATTTTCCAGGGGGACAGGACTATCCCCGCCTCCAGGTGGTGCCCTCCGGCCGGTCCTCCAGAATGATCCCCAGCTCCGCCAACCGCGCCCGCACCGCGTCGGCCAACCCGTACTGCCCGGCCGCCCGCGCCTGCTGCCTCACCTCGATCAGCACCTGGATCAGGTCTTCCTCCAGCCCGTGAGCGCCCCCGCCGCCCTCCAGATTAAGGCCCAAAAGCCCCGCCAAGCCGGTCAGCGTTTCCCCGGTCTCCAGGAGAGCCTGCCGCCCTGCTTTGG
>WFSF01000216.1 GCA_015486155.1 Armatimonadota bacterium | reverse complement strand
GCCCCCTCTCATGCCTCCAGTGAGCGCCACCGTCAGGCCGCCGTCACCGGGCCGCAACGCGCCCGGAAGCGCTCCCATTCTCCGGCCGCGCCCACCTCCACCAGGTCCTGAAGGTCCGCCTCGCCGCGTCGCCGCTCCGGGCGATGTCCGCTGTTGCTGGCCGGGCTGCCCTGCAGGCGCGGCCATAGTGCCCAGGACGCCGATGGGACCAATGAAATCGGGCTCGCCAAAACCGGGCTTGGTCAATAGGTCCAGCGCCTTCTGACCCAAGCGCACCCCGGCCAGCTCCCTCTCGACGGCCCCTGCCCAAGAGCCAGCCGCGATGCAGATGATGATCAGAATCACGCCGGTCCGCAGGACCCTTCCCATGTCCCCTAGCCTCCTAACAGAGCTCCATATATTCGATATCCGAACACTCCGCGCTCGCTGCACGAACGGCCTGCCCCGCCCTTGAGGCCGCCCTATTGATAGCAAAACCGGTCCACTCGCTCTGCCCTTCCGCAGACTGCCGGGCAGGAGCCCACGGGACTGAGAAAAGTCTCGGCGCGAACGACCGGGAGACGCTCCACATCGTCTCCAGACAGGTCGCGCGGAGTCTAACATAAAGCCCAACCAGTGTCAACGGCGAGTCTTTTCCCCGGCTTCTCACAACCCTGAGGGCCTTCCGCCCGCGTTCTCCCGATTAGACGCTCGCCGCCCCGCATAGGTTCCAACCAAGAGTGTGAAAACAGCTTCTCCGAAGACGCATCCCAGGCCTTTTGCGCCCCATTGTGTAATGAAATCGCTCTCTTGAGGGAATATATGGTGGTAGGTGTCAGCCGAGCCGGGTGATTCCGCCGGACTCTGGGGCCGGGCTCGGCAAGTCCGGGAACGGGGTGAGAAGAGATGAGCAGAGCCAGAGCATCCTCGCGAACTCGTCCAACACGCCGACGGAGGAGGGCCAAGACCCCGCCTCCGCCCAGTCCCACTCCCGCGGCCTCGCCGCGGCCGACATGCAGCACCTGCGGGCGTCCCCTGACCCGCCTGCCCTCTTACCTGGCCTCCGTCGCCTCCGTGGCCTCCCTCCAGTGCGAGCGGTGTTTCTTCCCGGAGAGGAGCAGAGGCGGCGCCGCGGGGGTAGTCTCGTCGGAATCCACTCGCTGGCTGAGCGGGATCGCCGACGACTTGTCCGAGAAGGAGCTCGTCATCCCGGACGCGGAGGAGGAGTAGGCGCGGACTTCCGCCCGTGCCGCTTCGGAGTGCGGCTGCTCCCGCCTCTGGATCCGCCCTCAGACCACCCTGCCCTGGAGAACCTAGGCCGCCTCTTCCATCACCAGCTTGCGCAGTTTGCTGATGGCCTTGCTGCGCTGCGCGTAGACGCAGCCCACCCGCACCCGGCGCTCCCTGGCGATGTCCCGGATGCTGCGCCCGGCGAGCAGTGATTCCATCACCTGCCTCTCGGCGCGGGTGAGGCGGGTCAAGAGTTTTTTGACCTGCTTCCGCCTCATCTCGATGCTGAGGTTCTCCACCAGGGTATCCTCGAACCGGTGCCCCACTATTTCCGTCATGTCGTCCAGGGGCAGCACGGTCTTCATGTGGGCCGCCGCCTCTCCCCGATCGTGCAGATAGCCGGGGATGCGGATGAGGGCATAACGGTCCCGCAGCCAGTGGCGGATGGCGCCGATGCCGGTCTTCACCAGGTAGGAATGGCATTCATGGGTCGCGCGATGTGTGGACGCTTCCCAGATGGCGGCCTCCGCCTCCTGGTAGAGGTCCCGGGCGGTTTCCCGGTCCACTCCCAGCATGCCAATGTAGTTCCAAATCTGATGAGCAACTGCTGGATCCATGGCTGTGACGACTCCTGCGACTCTTGTTTTCATGGCAGACTGCTATCTCTAGAGTTGTCTGATGCGCGCCACCGACGCGCGGATTGCTGTCATTATTAGGGAGGACTGTTGCAGACCGGAGACCGGCGCGCGGGAAAGACGCGCACGCGCGCCTCGACGGTGATGAAATGGGAACCCGGACGTACGGACACACCCGGCCGCGCCTCGCCACAAGCCCTCGGCGAGGACTGCCGATCACCCCCACTTGCTACTGTTGCCCGCACCTTGTAGAGACCGGGATCGTGCGGTGAAAGGGCTGCGCCGTTCATCCCGCTGTCTCCTATCGGTCGGGGAGTATACCACGCGATCCCCTGATTGGCAAGAGGGAAATCGTCGATTTTTTCGATGCCGTAAACGCCCCAAAACGAACTTCAGCCCCCGCAGGAGCACTATATGCCGAAGGCGGGGGTGCAGGCGACGCCGGAGTCGGCCCCCGGAAGCCCCCGCGCGAGGTTGATTATCCGCGCTTCTTGCGCTATCATTTCATCTGGCGCCCGAAAGGGGCGCGCGTATTCGGAAAGTCGTTGGACGGCGGGATTCGGAATGTTGAGTTATCAGCCGGTTTCCGACCCAGCGTTCAAGCTTTCGGAAAGGAGATCGGCTGATGGTGCCAGGGAAGGTGAAGTGGTTCAGCGATGCCAAGGGGTATGGCTTCGTTGAGACAGAGGAGGGCGACGTCTTCGTCCACCACTCGGTGATTGAGGGAGAGGGCTTCCGCAGCCTCCGCGAGGGGCAGGAGGTCGAGCTGGAAATCGGAACCGGAGAGAAGGGCCCCCGCGCGACGAGAGTCGTCCCCAAGTAAGAATCGACTTCGGTAGACAGCTATCGCAAGGCCCCCGTTCGAATCGGACGGGGGCCTTCGCGTGGCCTGGTGGCCTGAGAGATGCCCACGGACGCGAAAGAGACCAGGCCTGCAGGGGACGCGGGCTCCGCCTGCGAACTGCACAGTATGCATCTCCGCTTTGTCCGGCTGCTGCCTCTCGTATTGATCACCTTCGTCGCAGGCCATCCCACCCGCTGCGAGGGGCGGGTGCCGCCGCTGCGGGTGGGGCTGCTGGTCCACCGGGAGCGCGTCGCGTTCTCCGGCGGGGCCGGCCTGAAGGTGTACGCGGGGCGCGGGAGGCGCCTCCCACCCCTCTCCGCGCCCGCGGGAGAGACCTGGCAGGCGCGGCGGGAGGGGCGGGAGATCGTGGTCAGCGACTCCAGGGGAGCGGAGGTGGCGCGGGCGCGGAGGCGGCTGCGCATCCTCCCCGCCGCGGGCGGAACGGTGACCATCCTCGACGTACCAGGCCACTGGGACAAGAGGACCACGCGCGCCTACCGCGGGATGATCGAAATCCGCACCGACCGCTCCGGAGGGCTCACCGTTGTCAACATCGTGGACATAGAGACCTATCTCCGCGGGGTGGTGCCCTCCGAGATGCCCGCGAACTATCCCCTGGAGGCGCTCAAGGCCCAGGCGGTGGCCGCCCGCGGACAGGCGCTCATCAAGGCGGGCAGGCACCGCCGCCAGGGATTCGACCTCTGCGCCACCCAGCACTGCCAGGTCTACGGAGGAGCCACCAGCGAGGACCCCCGCACCGACCGGGCGGTGGCGGAGACGCGGGGGGAGGTGCTCACCTATCACGGCCGGCTGGCGGACACGCTCTACTCCTCCACCTGCGGCGGGCACACCGCGAACAACGAGGACTACTGGCCCGACCAGCGCCCGGTGCCCTACCTGCGGGGCGTGCCGGACTTCGAGCCCGAGGACGGGGTGGACCTGAGTTTTCCCCTGGCCGGCGATCAATTGAAGCGTTACCTGAAGTACGCGCCGCGGGTCAACTGCTACCAGTCCCGCTACGCGGCCAGCGACAAGATCCGCTGGTGGGAGACGGTGAAGCGGGCGGAGATGAAACGGCGTCTCGCCGAGGCGCTGGGGGATTTCGGCGATTTGCTCGACCTCCGCGTGGCCGGGCGAGCCGATTGCGGGATGGTGGAGAAACTGGCGGTGATCGGATCGCGGAAACTGGTCACCGTGGAGGGAGGCCGGCGCATCCGCAGCCTGCTCGGCCTCCAGTCCGCCACCTTCGCCATCGAATCCTATCGGGAGCGGCCCTCCGACCTGCCTGTGGTATTCGTCATCTACGGCGCGGGCTGGGGGCACCAGGTGGGCATGTGCCAGGTGGGAGCCGCCGGCCTGGCCGACAAGGGGTGGGATTATCGGCGGATCCTGGAGAAGTATTACCAGGGATGTGTGGTGGTGAAACGATACTGAGCGCGGCCGCCCGGGGGGCAAGCGACGGGCCGATACACTGAGGAGGAGACATGTCCGGACAACAGATCGCGCAGATCTCGGCCGGCGACCAAGTCAAGGGCCAATACCTGGTGGTGAGCAAGGAACTGCGGCAGGGAGGTCGGAGCGGACAGTTCCTCAACCTCACGCTCTGCGATTCCACCGGCTCCATTCCCGCGCGGATATGGGATAACGCGGCGCAGGTGGCGGCACAGTTTTCCCAGGGTGATGTGGTGCAGGTGACCGGAACCGCGGAGGACTACCGCGGCGAGACGCAGCTGCGCATCGTCAATATCCGCGCCCTACCCCGCGAAAAGGCGGATCCCAGCGATTACCTTCCGCGCACCAAGAAGGACATCGGGGAGATGGAACAGCGCCTGGCGGAGACGGTGAAATCCGTGGGCGACGAGCACCTGCGGGAGTTGCTGCTGACCATTTTCCGCGACGAGGAGTTTCGCAAGAAGTTCATCACCGCGCCCGGAGCGAAGAGCCTCCATCATGCCTACATCGGGGGACTCCTGGAGCATACGGTGGAGGTGCTCGCGCTGTGCGAGAAGACCGCGGAAGTGTTTCCTCAACTGAATCGCGACCTCCTGATCTCCGCGGCCATCCTCCACGACATCGGGAAGATCGACGAACTCACCTGGGACACCGGATTCGACTACAGCGATGACGGCAAACTGCTCGGCCACCTGGTGCTGGGCGAAAGGCGGGTGAGGGCGCTGGCCGACCAGATCCCCGGTTTCCCGGAGGAGACCAAGTTGCTGCTCAGCCATCTCATCCTGAGCCACCACGGGCAGGCGCAATTCGGATCCCCGAAGGTGCCCATGACCGCGGAGGCGATCGCCCTCCACCACGCAGAGGACCTGGACGCCAAAGTCAACATGTTTCTGGGGCACATCGGGACCGCCCGCAGCCGGGGTCAGAGATGGACGGACCGCCATTTCCTGCTGGAGCGTTCCCTCTACGTCGGTCCGCCCCAGGAGGCGGAGGAAGAGGAGTAGCCGACATGCGCATCAGTTTCACCCGCTTCTCCACATATGACACCTGTCCCCAGCGGTACAAACTGCAGTACGTGGACCGCATCCCCGTCCCCACCGCCCCGGAACTGCACTTCGGGAGCGCGGTGCACGAGGCGCTTCGCTTCCTGTACGACCCGAAGAACCTGGAAAGGCCGTCGCTGGAGATGGCCGTCAGCGCCTTCATCGCGGCCTGGCGGGCGCGAGAGCAGGATGTGGCCGAGGAGAGACGGCAGGCCTATTTCGAGCAGGGCGTGGACATCATCCGGCGGCATTACGAGAAGCGTTTTCCGCCCAAGGACGGAAGGACCGTGGCCGCCACAGAGCGCCAGTTCGACATCGCGTTGGGGCGAGAGCACACCCTGAACGGCCGCATTGACCGGATCGACGTCCTCCCCGACCAGCGGGTGGAGATCATCGACTACAAGACCGGGCGCACCATGCCCACCCAGCCAATGGCGGAGAAGGACCGGCAGCTCGCCATCTACCGGATGGCGGCCGACGAGCTCTACCCCGGGTACAAGGTGACCACCATCTTCCTCTATCTGCGCCACGACTTCGAGCTCAAGGTGGACCACGGCGAGGAGTTCCTGGAGGAGACGCGGGCCGCGGTGGCCGAGGCGGTGGCGAGAATCGAGGTGGGGGATTTCGACCCGAACCCCGGGGCGCACTGTGACTGGTGTCCATACCGGGAGCACTGCCCTCTCTTCCGCGCCCCGGTGGTGCCGGAGGACCTGGAGAAGGTGGACATCGGGGCCTTGTTGCGCGAATATGCGGACCTGAAATCCCAAGAAAAAACCATCTCCATCCGGCTGGGCGAACTGAAGGACCAGATCAACGCCTACCTCGACGCCTGTGGAACAGCGCAGGTGGAGGGAAATGGATATGTGGCCCAGCGGCGGGCCTACAAGCGCATCGCGGCCTGGGACAAGGCGCGCCTGAAGCAGACGCTGGAGCCGCTCGGGCTGTGGGATTCGGTCACCGACGCCACCAGCAAGTCGCTGAAAGACCTGCTGTCCTCCGACCGCCTGTCATTCGAACAGAAGCGGGAGGTGGAGGCCGCGCTGACCTGGGGAGAGACGAGGACCCTGCGGATCAAGCCCGCCGCGGGCCTCCGGCAAGAAGAGGAGAACGACGCATGAGCAAGCAGGACCTGACCCGCCCCTGTGTGAGGGGACTGCGCCCCTATGTGCCCGGCAAGCCCATCGAGGAGGTGCAGCGGGAGTTCGGGCTGGAGGACATCGTGAAACTGGCCTCCAACGAGAACCCGCTGGGGCCCTCCCCGCGGGCGGTGGAGGCGATGAGGGAGGCGGCGGAGGGGGTGCGGCTGTACCCGGACAACGACTGCCGCGCGCTGCGCGCGGCGCTCTCGCAGCATCTGGGCCTGCCGGGGAGTCAGATTCTCATCGGCCACGGCAGCGACGAACTCATCCACAACCTGGGATTGGCGTTCCTGGACCCGGGCGACGAGGTGATGATGTGCGAGGGGCCGTTCAGCCAGTACGAGTTCACCGCCAAGTTGATGGACGCGAGGCCGGTATACGTGCCCCTGAAGGACTTCCGATACGATGTGGAGGAGATGGCGCGCCGCCTGAACGAGCGCACCAAATTGGTGTTCATCGGCAACCCGAACAATCCCACGGGCACCATCGTAACCGCCGAGGAGCTGGCCGCGTTCCTGCGGGAGGTGGAGGATCGAGCCGTCGTGGTGCTGGACGAGGCCTACCACGAGTACGTGGAGGCGTCCGAGTACCCGGACAGCCTCGCCCTGGTGCGGGAAGGGAGGAACGTGGTGGTGTTGCGCACCTTCTCCAAGATCTACGCGCTGGCGGGGCTGAGGATCGGATATGGCGCGACCACGCCCGCGCTGGCCGAGGCGCTGGAGCGGGTGCGGGAGCCGTTCAATGTGAGCACCCTCGCCCAGGCGGCCGCCACGGCCAGCCTGGGCGACCCGGAACAGGTGGCGCGCTCCCGGAGACTGAACCGGGAGTCCCTGGATTATCTCTACGGGGAATTCGCGCGCTTGGGGCTGTCGTATACCCCCAGCCAGGCCAACTTCGTGTGGGTCGAGGTGGGGAGGGACTGCAGGGAGGTGTTCCAGGAACTGCTGCGAAGGGGCGTCATCGTGCGCACCGGGGACGTGTTCGGGGCGCCGACCCACCTCCGCATCACCACCGGCCTGCCGGAACAGAACCGACGGCTGGTCGCGGCCCTGGAGGAGGTCCTTGGGGGCGCAACCGCGTGAGACCGGCGAAGGGGCCACATGGCGCGGGCTCCGCCTTGTGAACTCGGCGCGTTTGCGGTAGCATGAAGACTGGGAACACTGGAGTGGAGTTCAGAAACGGGCGGGCCGTAGCCGTAGCGACCTCCGCCCTCGGTGATAGATGGAAAAGGAGCATGATCGGCGATGCTGTGTCGAAGATGCGGCATGGACAGCAAGACCACGGATGTATGCGAGTGGTGCAAGCGCCCCATGCTGCCTCCGGACGCCAAGGTCACCAGCAATCCCCAGGCCATGGAGGGGGCGCCTTCTCCACCTGAGGAGGAAACCCCTGAGTCGAAGATGGCCGCGGCCGAGCCGCCGACTGCAAGCGCTCCTCCGCTGCTGGCGGGACCGGAGAAGCCGGAAAAGGAGGAGAGTCCGCAAGGGGAACCCCCTCCCCCGGCCCCGGCCTCTGCTCCCCCGGAGATCGACGATACCCTGAGGCCCTTGGGCGCACAACTACAGGGCGCCTCCGGGAAAGACGGAGATCCCACCGCGCTTTCGGTCGACATATCTCAGTACATGGGAGACGATCAGTCCATCTTCCGCCCGGTGGAGAAGCCGACGGCCAAGGTCGGTTCCATCGGTCAGGTAGAGGGTTTCGCCGCCCGCAAGCAGGCGGCCATCGAGCGGGAGCAGGGCAAGGAAGTCCCCGAGAAGGTTCGGCTCTTTCGCGCGGCCGTCGCCGGGGGGACCGTGGCCATCGTGGTGACGATGATCAGATTCGCGGTCACCAAGGAAGTGCCCCCACACCTGTTGTTCCTGAATTTGAGCCTCACCTGCACCCGGTTCAGCGGCGCCCTGATGTACGCGGCCGTGTTGGCCCTGTTGTTGGGCTTCATGCTGGGAGCGCTCATGGCGAAGTTCAAACTGGGGCCGTTTGCAGGTGTTATGATCGGCCTGGTGCTGGGATTTGGAGCGATAGGCGATAAGCCCTGGGGATTGATTGCCGGCGTGTTGGCCGGGATTCTGAGCGGTATCTTTGCGACCAAGGGTGTGCGTCGGGTGATCAACGTGTGAGCGCCCGTCGGGCGGGTTTTGATGCGCGCGGAACCGGCCCGCCCGGGCGGCAGAGGGATGGACTCGAAACCCATTCTCAAAGGGCGGCTTGAGATGACAGTTGACCGGTTGTTGCTGGAAATATTGGCCTGTCCGGAGTGCAAGGTCGGCATTGAGCTGAAGGAAGACCGGCTGGTGTGCATGAAATGCGGACGGCGCTATCGCATAGAGGACGGGATTCCCATCATGCTGGTGGATGAGGCGGAGCCTCCGGCCCCGGGTTGGCGTCCAAAGCAGGCCCCTGACTCCTCCTCCGGCGAGCAGGGATGACCGGCCTCTCCACCCATGCCCTCCCCCGACCTCTCCGTATGCATCGTCAACTGGAACACCCGCTCCGATCTTGAGAAGGCAATCGCCTCCACTCTGGCCGATGCGGACGGACTGCAGGTCGAGGTGGTCGTGGTTGACAACGGCTCCACGGATGGCAGCGCCGACATGGTGAGACAGAGTTTTCCCTCGGTCACCCTCATCGAAAGCGGAGAGAACCTGGGTTTTTCGCGCGGCTACAATCTGGCCGCCGAGCACGCCTCCGGACGGCATCTGCTGATGTTGAACCCGGATACGGAGGTGCGCGGCGGCGCGCTGGCCGCGCTGGTGAAACACCTCGACTCCCACCCGAAGACGGGAGCAGTGGGCCCCCGTCTGGTCAATCCCGACGGCTCGCTCCAGCACTCCTGCCGCCGTTTTCCGCGGCCCATGGCCGCCATCTTCCGCAACACCCCCCTCGGCAGACTGTTTCCGGGGAATCGCTTCACGCGGGACTATCTGATGGCGGACTGGGACCATCACACCCCGCGGGAGGTGGACTGGCTCTCCGGGGCCGCCATCTGCATCCGCCGCGAGGCCTGGGAGCAGGTGGGGGGATTCGACGAGGGATTCTTCATGTATGCGGAGGACATCGACTGGTGCCTGCGCGCCCATCGGGCCGGGTGGCAGGTGCACTATCTGCCCGAGGCGGTGATCATGCACCACATCGGACGCGGCAGCGACCAGCGCCCCCTGGCGATGGTGATCCAGTTTCACCGCAGCATGATTCGCTTCTACCGCAAGCACTATGCCCCGCGGTGGCCGGTCTATATCCGCTGGCTGCCGGTGGCCGGCATCTGGGCGCGCGCGGCCCTGGTGGCGATGGAGACGCTGTGGAGGATGGCGGCGGCGAGACTCTGCGCCCCACGGAGAGGCCGGCGATGAGGCGTGCACGCGAAAAGGGGGAAAATCCCTTTCCGGCGACCGCGCTGGTGGTTCACGACGCCTGCCTGCTCGCCGCGATCTTCTACGCCCCCCTCTACTGGGGCGCCTTCGGGGCGGCCGGCCAGAGCTTCGCCTCCTGGCTGGTGGGGATCGCGGTGGTGGCCGCGCTGGCGGTTCGCTTCTCCGGCGGATCGGGGCTCAAGCTCATCCCCAACGCGATGCACCTCCCCATCGCGGTCTTCCTGGGCATCTCCGCGGTCAGCGCGCTGTTCTCGGTGAGCGTGCACGACAGTTCCCTCGAACTCTCCCGCCTGGCGATGGGCGCTCTCCTCTTCGGTCTCGTCGCGAACCGCGCGGCGATGCCGTCGGCCCCGGCCAAGCCGGTCGCCGCGCTGTTCGCCTGTTTCGCGGCGGCGCTCCCGTTCGTACATGTGCCGGGGGAGGCGGACATCACGTTGGACCTCTTCTCCATCGCGGCCGCGGTGCTGGTCTGCGCGTTGATGCTCGCCGAAGCCTCCCGACCCGATCCGATCAGGTGGTACTGGCAGGCGATGACGGCCGTGGCCGCCTATTCCATCGCGCTGACCGGGCTGAAGGAGAAGCTGGTCGCCTACTTCGTGCTGAAAAATCCCACGTGGCGGATCTTCGCCACTTTTTTCAACCCCAACCCCCTCGGCGGCTATCTCGCCATGAACATTCCCGTGGCGCTCAGCGCGGCGGTCGCGGCTGCGCGGCGCTGGAGCAGGATCCTGTGGGTGGCGGCGGTGGCGCTGCTGGTGCTGGCGCTCCTGCCCACCTACTCCAAGGGAGCGCTGTTGGGACTGATCGCGGCCATGATGGTCTGGTCCGTGCTGGCGGCGAGGGCCAGCGCCAACCCCCGCCGCAATCTGGGCATCGCCCTGGGCTCGTTCGCGTTTCTCGGGCTGGCGTCGCTGGCCGCGCTGGCGGCCTCCGCTTCCCTGCGCGCCCGCGTGTTCGGGATGATGGGGAGCCAAAGCGCCTCCAACATGTTCCGCGTGCTCACCTGGAAGAGCACCCTGATGATGGCCGCCGATCACCTGTGGCTGGGAATCGGCCCCGGCGCCTTCAAACACGCCTTCCCGCGCTACGCCATCGTGGGATATGTGGAGGCCGCACACGAGAACTACCTGCAGATCCTCGCGGAACAGGGCGTGTTGGGCGCGGCCTCCTTCCTGTGGCTGATCGGAGCGGTGCTGTTTACCGGGCTGCGGGCGGTGAGGAGGGCGGAAGGAATGAGTGGGAAAGCCCTAAGCATCGGCGCGCTCGGCGCGGTCACCGCGCTCCTGGTTCACAGCTTCTTCGATTACGACTGGTATATCGGAGCCATCGGCCTGAACTTCTGGCTGCTGGCCGGGCTGCTGGCCCACGAGGCCCATGGTCGAGCCGTGCAGGAGGCCGAGGAACCCCCTGCGCGGCAGACGCGCGGCCGAGCCGCCAGACGCCGCCGCGCTGCCCCGCGCCCGGGGGCATGGCAGGCGGCGGGAGCGCTTTGTCTAATCGGCGTGGTCATCGCTTGCATCACCTTTTCCACCCGGAATGCTCTCGCCCAGCGCGCTGCGGACCGCGCGAGCCAGGCCATCGCCGCAGCCCAGCAGGCGCTCCAACAGGGCGATATCGAGCAACTGCGCGCCCAGCGCACGGCCGCGGAGCGATACCTCCAGGCGGCGGTGGACTATGACCCCTCCTGGCCGCGTGCCCTCAGCCAACTCGGCCTGCTCAAGGGAGGCGCGGAGGGAGAAAAACTGATCAAGCGCGCGGCCTCGCTGGAGCCCACCGACTTCCAGTGGCGCGCGGCGCTGGCCCAACACTATCAACGCAACGGCGACCTGAAGACCGCTCTAACCTACTACCATCAGGCCCTCGACAGGTTTCCCATCAGCACCCGTCTCCTGCGTCAGACGGCGGAAACGGAGCAGAAACTCGGCGACGAGGCATCCGCCCTTCGCCTCTATCGGAGGATGGTGGAGATCGAGCACAGCCCCTCCCAGCGTTACCGCGCGCTCGATGTCGACGTGGACACCGAGTACGCATACGCTCACTATCACCTGGGCCGGGCCGCGCAGCGGGAAGGGCGGCCGGCGGAGGCGGTGCGCGAGTTCCAGGAGACCCTGCGGGTGATCGGAGACTACCAGTATCGGGGCAAGAAGACCGACGAGATGTTCGCGGCCGTGGGCAGACCGCGGGAGCAGCGCGCCGAGCAGATGAAGATGCTGGAGGCGAAAACCCGCTGGAGGTTGAGCCAGGCCTACCGGAAACTGGGAGACGCGAAGACCGCCGAGACCCACGCTCGGCTCGCCGCCGAACTGCTGCCCGACGTGGCGCAAGAGGTGGCGCGCGAGGATGCAGGAGAGACCAGGTGAGCGGCCCTCGATCGCTGTTGACCAGGCTGGTGGTGACGACCGCCGGGCTCACGGGGCTGCTGATAGTCACCCTGCTGATCGCCGCCAAGGTGGGGCCGGTCGCCATCCCCTTCTCCGTGGTGACGGCCTCGGCGAAGGCCGGCCTGCTGGGCCATCCGTTCGCCGATCCGAACAACCTCGCCTTCATCTTCTGGCGGCAGCGGCTGCCGCGGGTGCTGTTGGGCGCGGTGGTGGGGATGGCGCTCACGGTCTCCGGAGGCGCGCTCCAGGGGATGCTCATGAACCCGCTGGCCGACCCCTACCTGGTAGGGGTTTCCGCGGGCGCGGCCCTCGGGGCCAGCATCGCAACCGTCGCCCACCTCGGCATCTACTTCGGGGGCCTGGGCAAGTGCGTGATCGGATTCGGCTCCGGTCTCGTCACCATGTTTCTGGTGTTGTGGCTGGCGCGCGCCCGGGGGCGCACCGACCGTAATTCCTTCATCCTCGCGGGCGTGGTGGTCGGGTCCTTCATGTGGGCCCTGGTGACGGTGGTGATTACCATCGCCCGCCAGGATCTGGGCACCATCGTGCTGTGGCTGATGGGAAATCTCTCCGGGCAGGTCACCTGGGCGATGGTGGGAGCGTCGGCCGCGGTGGTGCTGGGCGGATGCCTGCTGCTCTACTCCCACGCCCGCGACTTGAACCTGCTCGCGCTGGGCGAGGAGAGCGCCCGGCAGTTGGGTGTGGAGGTGGAAGGCCTGAAGACCTCGGTGGTATCGCTCTCCGCGCTGGTGACCGCGGCCGCGGTCTCGGTAAGCGGCATCATCGGATTCGTGGGGCTGGTGGTGCCGCACGCCGCGCGCAAGTTGTTCGGCGCCGATCACAGGATACTGTTGCCCGCGGCCGGGTTGCTGGGGGCCAGCTTCCTGGTGGCGGCCGACGCCGCCGCGAGGGCGGTGGACGAGAGGTTTCCGGTGGGGGTGCTGACTGCGCTGCTGGGGGCGCCGTTCTTCTTCTATCTGCTGAAGACCAAACCCCAGTCCCAGTGAGGTAGGATTCCGTGCTCGAGGCGCTGGCGCTAACGCTGTCATACAATGGAGATCCGGTGGTGCGGGACCTGAGCTTCAGCCTGGCCCGCGGGCAGTTCGTGGGCCTGGTGGGGGCGAACGGCTCCGGCAAGTCGACCGTGGTACGCGCCCTGAGCCGGGTGTTGCCGCCGGCGCGCGGGCAGGTGCTGCTGGACGGGGCCGACATCCACCGCATGAGCGCGCGGGAACTCGCCCGCCGCATGGCCGTGGTGCCGCAGCAGGTGAGCGTGGGCTTCCCCTTCACGGCCCGGGAGGTGGTGTTGATGGGCCGCGCTCCCCATCTCTCGCGCTTCGGGATGGAGCGGGAGAGAGACTATGAGATCGCCGACCGCTGCCTGGCGCTGACCGGCGTCGAGGCCTTCGCCGACCGGCCCATCACCAATCTCTCCGGGGGCGAGAGGCAGCGCTGTCTCATCGCCCGCGCCCTGGCCCAGGAACCGGACGTGTTGCTGCTGGACGAGCCCACCGCGCACCTCGACATCAACCACCAGATCGAGATCCTGGACCTGCTGCGCGCCCTCACCGCGGAGCGGGGCCTGGCCACCCTGGTGGTGCTTCACGACCTCAACCTCGCCAGCCAGTACTGCGACCACCTGTTGCTGCTGGCCGGGGGGCGCCTGCTGGCGCAGGGCGACCCGCGGGAGGTGGTGAGCGAGGAGCACATCCGTGCCGCCTACGGGGCCGACGTACAGGTCCGCCTCCATCCCTCCACCGGCAGGCCGTACGTCACCCTTCTCTCGCGCCTGCCCATTCCCGCGCCGGCCACCCGCGTCACCAAGATCCATCTCATCTGCGGCGCGGGCACCGGGCGGCCCCTCATGCGCCGCCTGCGCGAACTAGGGTTCAGCGTCTCCGTGGGTGTAGTCAATGTGGCGGACAGCGATCAACTAGAAGCCGAGGCGCTGGACCTGCCCCGGGTGGAGGAGGCCCCCTTCTCCCCCATCAGCGAGGCCAGCCACCGGCGGAACTGCGAGCTGGCCAAGGCGGCCGACGTGGTGGTGGTTACAGGTATCCCGGTGGGCCGGGGAAACCTGTACAATCTCGAGGCGGCGGTCAAGGCGCGGGGGGTGGGAAAGAGAGTGCTGTTGATCGACGATCCTCCGGTGGCGGGCCGGGACTTCGCGGAGGGCGAGGCGATCGCGCTCCAGCGCCAACTCGTAAACGCGGGAGCGGAGTTGTGCCGCGATGCGGCCGACGCCCTGGCCCGCCTGGAGAAGCTGCAGTGACCATAGAATCCTGGCGATTCGTCGACGCCGGGTCTCTCCCCGGCGCGCTCAACATGGCGGAGGACGAGGCCATGCTGGAGGCCCACATGGCCGGCGACGCTCCGCCCACGTTGCGGGTATACTCATGGCATCCCCCCGCCGTCTCTCTGGGGCATTTCCAGCGCGTGGAGAGAACGGTCCAGGCGGAGACCTGCCGGGAACTCGGAATCCACGTGGTCCGCCGACCGACGGGCGGACGGGCCATTTTGCACACCAGCGACGAGATCACCTTCAGCATCGTCACCTCCACTGCGCGCCTGGGCGCGCGGGGAATCATGGACTCCTACCGAGAACTGGCGGGAGGGATCATCGCGGCGCTCGCGCTCCTGGGCGTGGAGGCGCGCCTCGTGGAGCGCGCGGGGCGCGCCCGCCGGGGCGCCGTCAACCGCGATCCCGCCTGCTTCGCGGTAAAGGCGCGCTGCGATCTGGTGGTGGGGTCACACAAGCTCGTGGGGAGCGCCCAAGTCCAGCGCCAGGGTTTTCTGCTCCAGCAGAACTCTCTGCCCCTCCGGGTGCACTTCGAGGAGTGGGACCGCGTCTTCCTGCGGCCGGCCGTGCGCCCGGAGGCGGTGTCCCTGTGCGAGGCGGCCGGACGAACCATCTCCTACCAGGAGGCGGCCGAGGCCCTGCGCCGCGGGTTCGCGCGGCACTTTCAGGTGGAATTCACGCCGGGGGACCTGAGTGACCAGGAGAAACGAAGGGCCGAGGAACTCGCCGCGTCGGCCCGTGTGCTCTGAAAAGAGCCCCGGGCGCGAGCCACGCTCGCGCCCGGGGCTTCCTTCGCGTTGCACGGCCTTGGTTATCCGCGCCGTCCACCTCTGCGTCCACCGCCGCCGCGACGCCCTCTCCTGCCGCCGGCCGCAGGTTGAACCACGGTCCCTCCGGCCGCCGGCTCCGCCGGCTGCGCTACGAGCAGGGTCTCAGGTTTCGGCTGCTCGGGAGGAGGGGGTATCGCCGACTTGGCGGTGATCTTATAAAGCTTGGTTCCCTTGCGCAGGGTCCCCGAATATGGGTAGATTACGAAATACCCCTCCAGGTCCTTGGGGTCGGAGGCGTCGAGCGCCATGCTCAGGGGCATCTTTATCTTTTGTCCCTTATGGGTGAACAGCAGCCACTCTACGGTTCTGCCATCCCAGTCCTTCTCGTAGGCCAACGTCACCGGCCCATAGGTCTCGACGAAGGCGCGAATCTTCTTCTCCCTATCCTCCTTCGAGATGGTCCGGGGGGCAATGACCAAAGCCGCGGGCTTTTTCGCCGCGCCGCCGGGAGCCTGCCCT
>WFSF01000215.1 GCA_015486155.1 Armatimonadota bacterium | reverse complement strand
GTCCACGTCAGCTGCGCCTCGGTATACGGCGACGCTCCCGTCTGTCCCGTGGACGAGGACACCGAGACCATCCCCCCGGACCGGGCGCCGAAGCAGACCGCGGAGCAGATTCTCGCCGACGAAGTGATCGCCAACGCGGCGCAGGCGGGAAAACTGCCGGGGACCATCGTCCGTCTGCCCGAGCTCTACGGTCCACGCCACCCCCGCGCGGCCGAGTGGTTCTTCGCGAAACGGGCCCTGGACGGAAGAGACCGCATCGCGCTCCCCGACGGCGGCCTTCACATCTGCCACCGCGGGTTCGTGCAGAACATCGCCTGGGGGGTGGTCCAGGCCCTTACCATCAAGCGGGCGGTCGGGGAACTCTACAACCTCGGCGAGGAGAAACTCTATACCCTCTTCCAGCTCGCCCGCGGCGTCGCCCGCGCCCTCCGCCACCAGTGGGAACTGGTCTCCGTCCCCGGCCGTTTGTGGACCACGCCTTACGCCGTCACTCGCTTCTTCGACCTCCGCAAGGCCCGCTCTCACCTGCGCTACCGCGACCGCATGATCCCCAGGGATGGGCTAGAACTCACTCTCGCCCACCTCTGCCAGAATCCGCCCGCGGAATGGACCTGGCCGGGGATCGCGGATCCCTTCGACTACGCACGCGAGGATGCGCTCATCGCGGAGCGCGGCACACCGATACCCGACTAACCCCGCGGCCGTTCCTTGCAGGCACAAGCCGACCCCCTCCCAGGAAGGACCCGCCTTTCGAGCACCGAAGCACATGCGAAGTCGTGTTCTCTCTGATTGGAGGCAGCTAATGGCTTGGAAGTATGCGGTGTTCAGCGTGATGTGCCCGGAGTATGACCTCGAAGAGACCGCCGAGGTGGTCGCTTCGCTCGGCTTCGACGGCATCGAGTGGAGAGTGACCAAGAAGTCCCCCGAGCCCATCAAGGAAATCAGCTACTGGAGCGGCAACCGGTCCACCGTTGACGTGGAGAATATCGCCGATTCGCTCCCCGAGGCGAAGAAGATCGCCGACGCGCACGGCCTGGGTACGCCCATCCTGGGCACCTACCTGCGCTGCAACGAGCATGACATGATCGAGCGGGTCATGGAGGCGGCGGCCGGCGTGGGGTGCCCCATGATGCGCATCGGCACCCCGCCCTATGACGGCTCTCGCCCCTACCCGGAGCTCTACGACGAGGCCGTGCGGGACTACGCGAAGGTGGCGCAACTGGCGGCGAAGTACGGCGTGAGAGCGTGCATCGAGATGCACATGGACATCATCACCCCCTCCGCCGGGCTCACCCACCGGGTGGTCTCCCACTTCGACCCGGCCCAGGTGGGCGTCATCTTTGATCCGGGCAACATGGTGGTGGAGGGATACGAGCAGTACCAGATGGCCCTCGAGCTGCTGGGCCCCTATCTCGCCCACGTCCACGCCAAGAACTGCCTGTGGGAGAAGGTCGGCGAGGAAGACGGCGTCGCCAAGTGGCAGTGGAAGATGGCGGCCGTGAAGAAAGGGCAGACGGACTGGACCAAGGTGTATGCCGCGCTCAAGAAGGTGGGATATGACGGCTGGGTGTCCTTCGAGGATTTCTCCGAGGGCGACACCAAGGCGAAGCTCACCGAGGCGCTGGCCTATCTCAAGCAGCTGGAGCAAAGCATATAGGAGCAAGGGGCCGCGGGTCAGGGAGGAAGACCTATGACGACACAACTGAAGAAGAAATGGTGGAGCGGGCGGCGCGCCTTCGGGCTCGCCTGCCTGTTGCTGGGTGCGGTGCTTCTCCTGGCGTCGGCGCGCACCCAGGCGGGGCCCACGGGAGCGGTGGACTTCACCTGGGAGCCCCTGGGCATCTGCGGCGGCGGCGGCATGTTCGTCCCGGCCATCAGCCCCATCGACCCGAACCTGATGATGGTCAACTGCGACATGTCCGGGGCCTACATCTCCCGCGACGGCGGCAAGCACTGGAAGATGATCCACCACCTGCAGCTGCGCGGGAACACCCGCTGCAAGCCCGGATTCCACCCCAAGGACGTCAACACCATCTACGCGGTCAGCGGGTGGCAGGGTCGGCTCAAGGTCTCCCACGACGGAGGCAACACCTGGCAGTACATCGGCGACCTGAAGGAGGCCACGGCCGGCGAGATCGCCTTCGATCCCGACTACCCGGACACCATGCTCATCGGCACCCTAGACGGGGCCTACATCTCCCGCAACGCCGGCAAGCACTGGGAGAAGTGCCGGGGCGTCTCCGGCCGCGCCCTCTCGTTCTTCGTGGATCGCACCAGCCCGCGACAGGCGCGCGTCATGTTCGCCGCCACCGAGAAGGGCATCTGGCGCTCCGACGACGGCGGCCGCACCTGGCACAAGAAGATGCACGGTCTCCCCTGGCCGGAGATACTAGCCTTCGCCGGCGGCGCGCGGGCGGACACCGGCCCCGTGCTCTACTGTTCTGTCACCAGCAAGATCGTGAACGGACATTTCGCGGGAGGCATCTACCGCTCCCGCGACCGCGGCGAGACTTGGGAATCCGCGATGGGCGAGGGCCTCAACACCGACACCACCGCCGCGGACCAGTGGGCGGAGGGCCCCATCGCGCAGTACAAGCATCTGCTCACCACCAACACGAAGCCGCTTACCGTGTACGCCTTCAACACCAGCACGGGTTTCCATCCACCCCACCACCCGACCGTCTACCGCAGCGACGACGGAGGCAGGCACTGGCGGGCCACTCTCTTCGCGGACCCGCGCTGGAAGGGGCTCTACAACGTGACGCCGGACTGGTTCACCGTATCCACCGGCCGCACCGAGGTGGTCTGTCCATTCGGGGCGGCCATCTCCGACGCCGATCCGGACTACGTGATGCACCTCGACGGGCTGTGCTACATCACCCACAACGGCGGCAAGTCCTGGTTCGCGGGGCACGCACTGCTCGCGCCGGGCCAGAAATACGGCCCCGGCTGCTCCTGGCAGAACAACGGCCTGGTGGTCACCACCACTTGGCATTACTACATAGATCCCCATGACTCCAATCGTCACTACATCGCCTACACCGACATCGGCTGGGCGCGCTCCCTGGACGCGGGCAAATCCTGGATCTGGTGGGAAGAGAAAAACTGGCCTCCCTGGCGCAACACGTGCTACGAAGTGGCCTTCGATCCGGACATCCCCGGAAAGATGTGGGCCGCCTTCTCCAACGTGCACGACATCCCCAACGACAACATCATCTCCGGACGCCACCACGGCACCGGCCCCGGCGGCGTGTGCCTCAGCACGGATTACGGGGTGAGCTGGAAAGTAACCAACAAGGGACTGCCGGTGAGCGCCTGCACCTCCATCGTCCTCGACCCGAAGAGCAAGAAGGGGCATCGCACTTTGTACGCCGCCGTGTGGCAGCACGGTGTCTACAAGTCCACCGATGACGGCAAGACATGGGTGAAGAAGAGCAAGGGGCTGGGCGCGCCGGAGAACATGCGCGTCTACCGCGTGTTCCTGCACCGGGACGGCACCCTGTTCGCCATCATCACCGCCAAGCGAAGCGGCGGTGGATACCTGGACAAGGGAGTGGGTCTCTACCGCTCCCGCGACGGCGGCGAATCCTGGGAATGCATCACCAAGTCCGTCGGTCTGCTCTGGCCCAAGGATTTCTCCGTCAGCCCCCGCTCCAGCGACGTCATCTTCATCGGCGCGGCCGACGCCCACAACCATCAGGGCGGCCTCTGGCGCACCACCGATGGAGGAAAAACCTGGGAGAAGGTGGCCCGCGAGGGTCCCCAGCACTTCGGCGCCTACTTCGATCCGCACCACAAGAACTGGGTGTACATGACCCTCACCGAGGGAGCGCCGGGGCCCTCGCTCTGGCTCAGCCAGGACGGAGGGGACCACTGGCAGCCTATCGCCAGCTTCCCCTTCTCCAATACCCAGCGGGTGCAATTCGACCCCAATGACCCGGATACGATCTACGTGACCACCTTCGGCGGAAGCGTCTTCCGAGGGCGGCTGAAGCGGTGATTTTACAGGGCGGGCATACTCCGCCTGTGGCGGAGTATGCCCGCCAAACGGCCACCGGCTGGGAGCCCGCCAAGGGGCGGAGCTTTGACCTGTGCCCCCGGGCCGAGGATCTGTGCCTCCCCTCTTCAGCGGGGACGCAGAGACATCTCCGCCCTGCAGCACGGCCTCCGGCCGCACAAACACAACACTTGAGAGATACGCGAACATGCCTGCAACCGAGTTCCGCACCGAAGACTGGGCCGATTACCGCATGGACTATGCGCACCCCCACCGCGAGATCGAACCCCTGGAGCGCGAGATCGCGGTGGTGCAAAAGGCGCTGGAGGCCTTGCATGAGGCCAGCGCGCTGCCCCACACCCGCTATGACCACGACCTCATGCTCGCCCACCGGCGGGCCGCGGCCGAACTCTTCGAGATCCCCTGGACGGCGATTTCGCCGCGCATGGGGCGCCTGCTGTACGCCGTCAACGCCATCGCGCGGCCGGAGAACATGATCGCCGCCGGGGTATTCTGCGGGTTCACGTTCATCTCCAATGCCGGGGCCGCCGTGGGGCCGGGCGCGTGCTACCAGGCGAAGAACCTCATCGGCATAGAGATCGACCCCGACTCGGCCGCGCTGGCCGAGAGGAACGTCCGCCGCATTGACCCCACCGGGGCCGCGCGCATCGTGGCCGCGGACGCGGTGCCCTTCGTGGCCGACTTCCCGGATCCCGTGAATCTGCTCTACCTGGACGCGGACGGCGACAGCACCACCGGCAAGGGCGTCTACCTGGACATCCTGGAGGGGTGTTACGACGACATGCCCCCGGGCAGCCTGGTGCTGGCCCACAACAGCGTCAACTGCGCCGGAATGCTCCGGCGTTACCTCGCCTTCGTGCGCGACCCCGCCCACTTCCGGGCCAGCGTGAACGTGATCTTCGACCCCGAAGGGCTGGAAGTGTCGGTGAAGTAGACGTTTTTGTAGGGCGGGGTAATCTTCGTTTGCAATATGCGTGGCGGGTGGCCCCGCCCACAGCGGACCGCGGATTTATGGCGACGCGCTCCGCGTGCGTCGCCGGATGGATCCCTCGCATTATTACGGCCGGGCGCCTGCGGCGCCCGTGCTCGGGATGACATCTGTAGGGCGGGCTTTCCTAAGCCCGCCATGGCGCGCATGGGAATGCGCGCCCTACAGCGGGGCCGCGGCCCGCGCGGCCGGAGACTCTCACCCAAGTAGCACAAGTCTCGGATCCGCCAGAGGCGGGCACCTTGCCTGTGCCGGTGGGCTTGAGACTTGTCTTCCTCGGGCAGAAACCCCGGCCTACAGGGTTACCCCTCCGGCTGCCAGCGGAACCGGTTCGTGAGCGGCAGCCTCCGGTCCCGGCCCAGGGCGCGCGGGGTGATGCGCACGCCCGGCGGGGCCTGGCGGCGCTTGTACTCGCTGCCGTCCACCAGCCTCACCACCCGCGCCACCACCTCCGGGTCATTCCCCATCGCCACGATCTCCTCCACGGAGCGGTCCTCCTCCACATACGCCCGGAGGATGGGGTCCAGCACCCCATAGGGCGGCAGGCTGTCCGTGTCCTTCTGGTCGGGCCGGAGCTCGGCCGAGGGCGGTTTTTCTATCACCCGCCGCGGCACCACCTCCCGCCCCGCGGCGCGGTTCTTGTACTCCACCAGCCGGTAGACCAGCGTCTTGGGCACATCCCGAATCACCGCGAACCCGCCCGCCATGTCCCCGTACAGGGTGCAGTAGCCGACCGACATCTCGCTCTTGTTGCCTGTGGTGAGCACCAGCCAGCCGCGCGCGTTCGACAGCGCCATCAGGATATTGCCGCGGATACGGGCCTGCAGGTTCTCCCAGGTCACCCCCGGCCCGTCCTTCACCAGCGGCTCCAGCATGGTCTCGAACGCCTCGAACGCGGGTTCGATGGGCACGTTCAGGAGTTCGATGCCGAGGGCCTCGGCCAGCGCCCGCGCGTCCTCCAGGCTCTCCCGGGAGGAGTAGCGCGACGGCATGGTGACCCCGGTCACGTTCTCCGCCCCCAGCGCATCCACGCCCACGCACGCCACCAGCGAGGAGTCCACTCCCCCGCTCAACCCCACCAGCGCGCCCTGAAAGCCGTTCTTGCGCATGTAGTCGCGCGTGCCCGTCACCAGCGCGCGGTAGACCTCCTCTTCCTCGCTGAGCGGATCGACGAGGGGGGGAGGGGGAATCTTCGGCTTCTCGCCGCCGGGGACCGCACCCGGAACGGCGACCCGCGCGACCTCTTCCTCCTCCTCCCGCTTGCGCCGCCGCGGGTCGTGGAGCCTCTGGCGGAAGGCCGCGTCCAGGTCCACGTCGGCCACCAGCAGAGTCTCCTCGAACGCGGGGGCGCGCGCGACGAGCCGCCCGTCCGGCCCCAGGATCATGCTCTGCCCGTCGAAGACCAGTTCGTCCTGCCCCCCCACCAGGTTCAGGTAGGCGATGAACGCGCCCGTGTCGCTGGCGCGGGTGGCCAGCATCTGCCGCCTGGTCTCGAACCGGCCCACGCAGTACGGCGAGGAGGAGATATTGACCAGCAGCTCGGCCCCGGCGTCCAGCGCCTGCGCGGTGGGCGGGCCGTCCGGGTACCAGATATCCTCGCACACGCTCACGCCCACCACCACCGGCGGCCCCTCTCCGCCGGTCAGCTCCAGCACCGCGTTCCCCTCGCCCGCCTTGAAATACCGGTCCTCGTCGAAGACTCCATAGGTGGGCAGAAACGCCTTGTGGTAGACCGCGATCAGTTTGCCGTCGTGCATCACCGCGGCCGCGTTGTACAGGTCGTCCTTCCGGTCGGCGAACCCGCATACGACCACGGAATCATGCACCTCGGCGGCGATCTCGCGGACGGTCCGCAGGTTGGCCGCTATGAACTCCGGCTTGAGCAGCAAGTCCTCCGGCGGATATCCCGTCACCGCCAGCTCGGGGAGCGCGATCAGATCCGCGCCCTGGGCCTCCGCCTCCCGGATGGCGCGCAGAATCCGCTCCCGGTTCCCCTGGAGGTCGCCGACCGTGACATTGACCTGCGCCAGCGCGATGCGAAGCAGTCTCATGCCGTCCCTCTGTCCCCTCCCGTTCCTAGCATTCGCCGCCCCGCCTAATACGCCTCCACCCACACCGGGCTGGACCAAGTGGTCTTCTCGCCGGCCTGTTTCACCCGCACGAAGACATAGTGGCGGCCGGGGGTGAACTCGATGGGCACGGACCAGGCATAGGAGGCGAGCTTGGGCCTCTCGGAGGCCGCCGGATGACCGTCGAGAAAGAGGTCGATCCGGTCGATCACCTGGTCGGGGTCCGGGTCCTGGAGCGTGACCATACAGGTGTAGGTGCCCGCGCGGCGCGTGATGCGGGAGCCCATGTCCTCCCCGTCCACGGTGAAGTTCAACTGAAGATTGCGGTCGGCGGTGCTGTAGGTGCGGCGGGACCAGAGCGCGTCCAGGATCGCCTCCCTGCTGAGCTCGCGGGCGAGCGCCACCGTCCACGTCTTCCCCAGGCCCCACTTGCGGTCGTGGTGGTCCTCATCGCCCGCCGCGCCCACGTGCCAGCCTGCGTCGAGCAGCGCGATGTAGGCCTGCTCCTCTCTCTCGTTCCGCACCTCCACCATCGCCATGACGCGGTCGGCCGCGGGAGAATAGTGGAACCCCTCGAAGTCGTCCCGCCAGGTCCGGCCTGGCACCGGCTCCACGCTGGGGTGGTTGAAGTGCCCCAGCAACATCATGTCCCCGGCCGCCCGGTAGAGCAGGTCGAGGTTGGAGGGGAGCCGCGGGCTGGGGGTCATGTAGAAGTTGATGTGCCCCCAACTCTCGGTCGCCTCCACCCCCCACAGGGTCACGAACCGCCCCGGCTGATTGAACCGCTCCGCCTGCGCCACCGTGTCCTCGTGTTCCTCGAGGGTGAGCAGGGGGCTGTGGTCGGTGACCGCGAAGAAGTCCAAACGGGCCTTGTCGCGGGCGAACTGGTAGGCGTCCGCGGGGAGCCCGGATCCGGTCGAGTAGCTGGTGTGCGCGTGCAGGTCGCCCCAGTAGTAGTGATACGGGTTGGAGACGCGCACCGGAATCTCCGCCGCCCAGTTGCGGATTATGCTCTCCCAGGCGTTCTCCTTCGGGTGGAGAGTGGACTCATCCCCTCCCTTCGCCGACGCGGTCACCACCAGGGCCTGGCGTCCGTTCCGCAGGCGGGTGGTGTCCAGCGTCACCTCGAAGGTGTCGGCGAACAGGGGCGCCATCCGCAGGATGTCGCCGCGGCTGGTCTCCAGGATCACCTTGTCCAGTTTCTCGCCCGGCCGCACCACGACGCGGGCCCGCACCTGCACCGAGCCCGAGAGCTCCGACCCCGCGGAAGGCGCCAGGATTTCCACAGAGGCCGCAGAGGCCAACGCGCCGGACAACGCCACCAACGCCGCATACCACGCAAACGAGAGGAGTCGGCGGATTCTCATCTCTCACACCTCCTAGAGCAGTCTCTCGGAGAACACCAGGCGGCCGAAGCGGGCGGGCACGTGGTAGTTGCCCACCAGCGTGGGAGACCACGCGCTGAACTCCCCCTCCCCCGCGCGGTCGATGCGGTAGAAATTGGCGCGCCAGGTCTCGCCCTCCGTCGGCGCCTTCCCCTTCCTCCCGATCTCGGAGAACGGCAGCGCCGCCTCCACCGTCCACCGCTCGTCCAGGTCGTCCCGCCGATCGAGCGTCCCCACCACCTTCACCGCCGACCGCAGTCCCTCGCAGTTCCACGCCACGGAGGACTTCATATGGGTTCGGTCCCCGTTCTCCGGAATCTCGATCTTGGCGTCGAAGACCACGTTGTGGGGACTGAAGTTGAACTCGAAATACTTGGTCGCGTCCCCGCAGGAGGAGAGGAACGCCTCCACCACCTCCTCCTCCCAGATCAGGTCGTCGCGCTTGCGATAGGTCCCCCAGATGTCCGTGTCCACCACTGTATAGGCAAGGTACAGATTATCGTCATCCCAGCACGCCCTCAGCTCGGTCGGGAGTTGTGGCTCGCCGGAGCCGTCGTTCAGCGTCAGCGTGATCGGCTCGACCCGCGACCACACCGGCTCGTCCAGTTGCCCGTCGATGGTGATGGGCTCCGGCGTCTTCAGGCAGACATAACTGGGAAGTTCGCTCATTTGTTTCTCCTCTTTCTCGTCCGCAGGCATATCCCTTGGCTGACGCGCGCCCGCCTTGTTCTTCTCATCGCCCTCCGCGTCCGCTGGCCGGGTCCCCAGGCCGCCGGCCCCGATATCGTCCAGGTACAGCCGTCCCTTCGGATGTCGGTCATCATGATACTCCGTCACGTAGATCGCCTCCAGCACCGCGGGCTGCGCGATGTCCTCCGGCAGCCATCCGGTCACCTTCCGCCACTCTCCGCTCCAGTCCAGCCGGTCGGCGAGGTCCACGGTGAAAGTGCGATCGGCCGCGTCCCGCAGCCGCGCCCGCAGCCAGGCCCCCTGGCCGTCTCCGATCACCCGCGCGCTGAGGGTCCGGCTCTCGGGCAGCGGCAGGTCGAGTGTGACCTTGGCCACCCGCGTCCCCGTGGGGGTGGAGAAGTCGTAATCGAGCCGCAGACAGCGATTCCCCGGCTGGAGCGGGTCGGCGGCGACCGCGGCCTCCGCGCGCGCGCCCGCGGGCGTCGCCGTCGCGCGGTAGGCGCGCGGCTGCTCGAAATCTTCGATAACGGTGCTGATCGTCCCTACGAGCACCTCCGCGCGCGCCTCCAGGCCGGCCGCGCGCGCAATCACGGACACGCGCGCGTCGCGCGCGGGCGCGCGCAGTACGCCATGGGCATCGATCCGCGCGCCCGCGGCGGGCGGAGAAACCTCCCAGGTGATGCGGGAGGGAGGCAGGTACACGGGTTTGTTATCCGCGTCGAACGCGCGCGCCGCGAATTTCTGCGTCGCGCCCGGCTTGAGGACGACGTGAGAGGGCGTGATGGTGAGTCGGGTGGCGGCCGGGAGCACCCGCACCACGCACGAGGCCGTGAGGTCGCCGCACCGGGCGACCACCAGCCCCACCACCGGCTCCCCGACGGGCGCGCCGCGGAACACTCCGTTCTCGTCCACCTCGCCCATGAAGGGCGGGCATTCCCAGCGCACGGTCCCCGGCTCGGGGCGGATCCGGTTGTAGTACTCGTCCAGACCCACCGCGGAGAGCTTCACCTCCTCCCCGGCCAGCACGTTCGCCTCCCCGGGCTCGATGGCGAGCGTCACCGGTTTCCCCGTCTTCGGCGCGGTGGTGAACAGACCCAATCCATTGGCGACGCGGCGGGGCGCGCCGTCCGACGGGGAGTTCACCACCCGATCGCGCACCACCATGGTGGTGGAGCCGCCGCCGTCCAGGTTCATGGCGTCCCGGCAGCCGATGTCCACGAACAACTGCGCGAATTCCTGCAGGGTCATCCCCTCGCTGTAGCCCGGCTGCCGTCCGTCCACGGTCACCATCACCAGCGCCCCGTCGGCCACTCCGACGCCGGTGCGGGGGTGACGCGTGAGCGCGAATTTCTCCGAGAATCGTTCTCTCCGGTACTCGACCGAGATCTTGCCGTCCCGCACCAGCCGGGGCCCGCCGCCAATCGCTTCCTCTATCTCCCCCACGTTCGGCTCGATAATGAGGCGAATGGTAATCTCGTCCCCCGGCTTCAGGCGGCGAAGCGCGTAGGAGGCCACTCCGCTGGCCACCAGCACCGCGCCATCCGGCGGAATCGGCCGGCTGCCACCGATGGCCACCTGAGAGATGCGGGCGGTGACCTCCGTGTTGGGCCGCAGCGGACCGGAGAGGTCGGTCAGGGTGAGCTGCCTGGCTGTGTCTCCGGTGATGGTTTTCTCGCCGAACCGAGGGGTCAGCAGGGTGAGGTCGCCCTTGGCCGGCGGGCGGTTGACGCCGGAAAGCGGAAACATTAATCCCTCCGGCCCCAGCACCCAGCAATTGGCCCGAAACCTCCCGATGTGGGCGCTTCCGTCCTTGAGCAGGTAGAGCACGGAGCGACTGGGGTCGGGAAGAGTGATGATCTCCCCTTGTCGAACGCTGAAGCCCAGCGGCAGGGTGGTGTATCCCTGCCCGGCGAGCGCGAAGTAGTCTCCGTTGACCGCGGCCACCCCGCGCCGCTCCTCCGTGGATTCGGCCGCCAGCATATCCGGCACCACCTGCCGGCCGGTAGTGTCGCCGCGGCCGAGCAGGGTGTGCAACTCCACCATGTCCTGGGAGAGATCCACGGTGACCGCATTCACCGCCCACGGCCCCTCCGGTTCGTACTCGTGCCAATAGGCGGCGCCCGGGGCGATGGGGGTCGGCTCCAAACAAAGCCCGGGGAGGGACGCGGCCAGCGACAACAGCAGGGCCGCGGCGATGCGACGCCAGGACCGGGTTGCGTTCTGCCAAGAGGTCATTTCACAGATCAGGGCGGGCGCAAATCGGCCGCCGCGCCATGTCCGGTCCGCGCGAGGGGGCGTCTGCGCCCGTTATTCGGTTTGACAACTTCCGGCTTCGGCCGTCGCGGACCTGTCGGCTCAGCGCCCTATCGCTCCCCGCTCACCGCCGGGCCGAATCCTTTTCGGCCGTCTTCAGCAACTCCGTCAGGCTGCGGCAGAAGGCGGGGTAATCGATCGCGGCCGAGAAACGGCCGGAATATCCGTCCTCGCGGGCCGCGCTGGACATGGCGATCCAATCTATGCTTCTCAGCAAACTGACAACCGACTGTTTTCCTGGGAGGGAAATAGTCGGCACCGTGCTCTCCACGGTGCGAGCGATGTGCCCTGGATCCACGAAGAACGCCCACATCGCCGGATCCTTGCGTGCGGACTCCGCCTTCTTCCAGGCATTTCCGGAGGTGATGCGGGCGGACTCGTCCTGGGTGGCGCGCAAGGCCTCGGCGAGAGAGTCCCTCTCCGAGGCCACCAGCAGCGTATCACCGGAGACGGTGTAGCACAACACCGGCCGGTTCGAGTAGACGAGTTCGGTGGCCTGAACCCCCTCGCCTGGGGCGGGCCTGGTGGTGAGCCCACCCAGGCGGCGGGCTGCGGCGGCCAATTTCTCGGCCTTGGCGCGGGCCACCTCCGGGCTGGCCGCCTTCGCCTCCCCCACCATTCTCACGCCCGCCGGGTGGGTCTCGACGTTGACCAGGGTAACCGTGAGATTGTCTATCCAGCCGAACACGTCCTTGACGAGATCCAGCCCGGTCTGCATCTGGATCATCTGTATCATGAACGACATCGGGCTGATCTCTATCTGTTTGGCCATCAGGCGGGAGTATTCCCCGAGGCCGAGCATGGACATGGAGGCGATGGAATCCTTGGGAGCGCCCTGAAATCCGGTCTTCCACACATTCTGCTCGGAGGCCGCGGTAAGCGCCTCGCGCATTCCCTCCGGCTCCTGCTTGGCAGGAAACGCGAACGAGCCCGAATTCACACCCTCCGGAGTCACGTCGAGCCAAACCGCGGTGGTGGTCACGCTCTCCTCCACCGTTGCCTCCAGCTGCTTGCGCTGCTCCTCCGGCAGGCCCTCGCCCATCTTCTGGTAGAGGCCCTTCATGTTCTCCGTGGAGAACACCCCTCTCACCAGGGCGTCCTTGGGGGCCTTGGCGATGGTGGTCTGATACCACTCGGCATCGGAGAGATTCTTGCCCTTCTCCTTCAAACGAACGATGGAGTCGGCCACCCCCTTCGCCCGGTTGCTCACCAGCAGCATCGAGCCGGTGACCGCATAGCAGAAGTCGTCCCCCGCGCCGGTCGAGCCCGGGGGCCGGCAGACGTGAATCTCCTCCCCGAGCTGGGATTGTTTCGTGACCTTCCACCCCCGCTTCGACTGCAGATAGTCCGCGAGGTTGTTCAGGAAGCGCCGCGCCTTCTTCGCGTTACGCAGAGACATCACGCCCAGCAGTGTGGGCGGCTTCGCCGCGCCCGGCCCGGCGGCCGCGCTGTCGAAGAGCCCGGAAACCGCGACCCCCAGATCCGGCCCCACCCACGGCTTGATATCCTTCTCCCAGGATATCTCTATGCCGGCCTCGGCAGCGCGCGCTTCGAGCAACGAGGCCACTTGCTCGTCCAGCCCCGATTCCTCGATGGCGTCGAGCAAGGGCTTCAATTTCTCGTCCTTCAGCGCCACCGCCCGCAGGTCGCACTCCATCCACGCGTCTACATCGGGCGCGGCCGCCTTGCTCACCGCGACCGGCGCGGCCAGCCGCAGGTAGCGGAACCCCACCACGGCCGCGGCCGCCACGAGAGCCAGCACGACGGGTATCCAGATGGGAAAGCGCTTCTTCGCCTTGCGCTCCGGCATCGGCGCGCTTCCCCCATCGACCCCGAAAATCACCTGGGGCGGTCCGCCGGTTGAGTCTCCATTGCTCGGTGTCTCAGTCATCGCTGTCCTCCCCGCGCGACGTCGGGCTTTGCGTCGGAGCGCCGCGCGTGAGCCTCCTAGTTTCTTTCCTTACCCTGGGCATTTGCTCCAAAGAATGGGAACCGCGGGCGGCAAGGAACTCCTGCCCTGCGGAACGCAAAACCGTACACCGACGCGCAGGACAAGAGGCCTGGGGCCCCAGCGAGAGCCTCCGGCACTTCGCGCCGCGGCCCCACGTAGAGCGGGCATATGGCTGAGTCTGCTGCAGACAGATCGCCATCCCTACAGCAGGCCGGCGGAACGACATATCCGCCCTACAATTCCCCGCATGTGTCACTTTCCATCGCCACAACCCCCTCATCCTAAAACAACCGGGGACTCCGGCTGCGGCGGAGTCCCCGGCATTCCCCTCTCGCTTCTGAGTCCAGTGTGTTACGAGTTAGGGATTCTGGATGCTGTCCGAAGTCTCGTGATTCGAAGCAGAGTCGTACGGATAGCCCGACTTGGTCAGATTGTCCACGGTGCAGGTGAAGGTCCCGCCGTCCGCATTGACCGGCGAGGTGAACACCACCTGCCCGTTGCTGTCGGTCACGCCCG
>WFSF01000214.1 GCA_015486155.1 Armatimonadota bacterium | reverse complement strand
GGCTCGGAGATGTGTATAAGAGACAGACCCGGCGGTCGCCCTCCGAGACGGCGATGGTGAAATCCAGCGGCTCGGCGGGCGCGCCCAGGGCGCGCGCGAACCCCAGGTACCCCTCCACCGCGTGGCAGTCGCGGCGGTCGGGCACGATGTGGTGGTTGTTTAGGAAAAACGCCCCCTCCTGGTAGTTGCGGAATCCGATCCGATCGCGCGCGCCGCTGAGGTAGGCGATGAGCGCGGTCTTGAGCAACCCCTGGAGGTCCAGCGCCAGGTCGAAGCCGCGCGCCCGCAGCGCGCGCGCCAGTCGCCCCGGGGACCCCAGCCCGGGCACCGGGGTGATCCCCAGCCCGGGTTCCCCCTTTCCCCCTATTACCAGGGTTTCGTCGAGATGGGGGCTGCCGGCCACCAGGCCCGCGGCCGCGGGGCCCACCGCCCACGCGATGTGGGCCTTCGGGTAGCGGCGGCGCACCGCGGCGAGCACGGGGAGCGAGTGGACGACATCCCCGATGGAGCTCAGCTTCACCAGGAGGATGTTCTGCGCCCCCGCGAATCTCCCGCTCACTCCTGCTCCTCCGGGGGCCGGCTCTTCCAGCGCTTGTGCAGCCAGAACCACTGCTCGGGCTGGCGCCGGATCTGCGCCTCGATCACCTTGGTGTAATGCGCGGTGTTGGCCGCGATGTCGCGCTTCAGGTCTCCGGTGCGGATGAGCGGGCACGCCGGCTGGAAGATGATGGTGTGGGTGTCGTCCGGGTTGCGCCGGCCGAAGGTGGGCACCACCGCCGCGTCGGTGCGCAGGGCGAAGGCGGCCGCGCCGGGCGCGGTGGAGGCGGGCCGCCCGAAGAACTCCACGAAGATGCCGTCGTCCCCCGCGTTCTGGTCCAGCAGGATGCCCACCAGCTCGTTGCTCCGCAGGGCGCGCAGGGAGGCGCGCACCGATTCGTCCCGGTGGACCACCCGCATCCCCACCTGCCGCCGCGTCTCGCGTATGTACTCGGTGAGGCGGTCGTCCCTCTGGGCGCGGGCGATCACCGTCAGGGGGTATGCATCGGCCGCGATCCGGGCCCCCACTATCTCCCAGTTGCCCAGGTGCGCGGTGAGCAGGATCACCCCCTTGCCCCGCGCCAGGGCCTCGTCCAGGTATTCCTTGCCCTCGTAGTTCGTGATCCTCTTTATCTCCTCCACACCCATCGCGGGCAGGCGGATGAACTCCATCAGGCATTTGCCCAGGTGGCGATAGCAGGCGTTCGCGATCCTCCTCAGCTCCCGCTCGTCCTTCTCCTCTCCGAAGGCCAGCCGCAGGTTGGTGAGCACGATGCGGTAGTGCCGGGGGGAGATGCGGCGCATGAAGGTCCCCAGCCCGCCGCCCAGGCGCCGCGCGAGGCCGGCCGGGAGGTGGGCGTAGCGCCTCCCCATCCACAGCAGCAATGCATTCCCCAGCCTGGTCTGCATCCGCCGCTGCCACTGGTACAGCCGCGAGGTTCTTTCCTGTCCGTAGTAGCCGCTCATTTATCGTCCGCTCTGTCCAGCAGGCGCTCCATCTCCTGTCCCAGAGGGGGCTCTCCCTCCAGAGGCTCCATTTCCACCCCCAGCACCCAGATGGGTTTTCCGGTCTCCACCGCGGGCATCCGGGCGGCGTCCTTCTCCGTGGTGACGATCCACTCCGCTCCGGCCGCGGCGGCCGCCTCCCTCAAATCGTCCTCCGCGAAGCGGTGGTGATCCCGGAAGCGCGCGCGGGACACCACCTCCGCCCCCAGTTTCTCCAGGGTGCGCTCGAAGGCCGCCGGATTGCCCAGCGCGGAGAGCGCGCATACCGCGCGGCCGCGCAGCGCGGACGGCTCCTCCCGCCCCTCCGTGTCCAGCCGAACCAGGCGGGCGGGGGCGTGTATCGTCCGCCAGACGCGGGCGCGGGGGGCGAAGGATTTCACCTGCGCGCGCACCTCCTCCAGGTCCTCCCGCCTCACCAGGTCGCAGTGAGTCAGCCACACCGCATCCGCCCGCGCCAGGTGGTGTGGCGGCTCCCGCAGCCTGCCGGCGGGCACCAGGAGATGATACCCAAACGGGTCCATGGCGTCCACCAGCGCGATGTCCACGTCCCGCAGCAGCCGCCGGTACTGGAATCCGTCGTCCAGCACCAGCGTGTCCAGCCGATACTTTTCTATCGCCACCCGCCCGGTGCGCCGCCGGTCCTTTCCCACCAGCACGTGCACCCCGGGGAGCCGCTTCGCCATCATGTGGGGCTCGTCCCCCGCGGTCTCCGCGTCCACCAGCGGCCCCTCACCCTCGGACACGATCACCATCCCCCCCTCCGCCCGGCTGCGGTAGCCGCGGCTGAGCACCCCCACCCGGCGGCCGGCGTTCCGCAGCCACCTCGCCACGGCCACGGCCGCGGTGGTCTTTCCGGTGCCGCCTACGGTGAGGTTTCCGATGCTCACCACGGTGGCGGGCAGCCGCGTCGCCCTCGCCAGCCCCACCCGGTAGCCGAACAGGTGGAGGTGGAGCGCGCCCGAGTACACCGCGGAGAGCGCTCTCAGCCCCGCGCGCGCCACCGGCCCGAGCGATGGCTGCTCCCCTCGGAAGGGGCTCATTTTCCCACCTCCTCCACCCCCAGCAGCGCGGCCGCCGCCCGCGCACATCTCTCCGCCGCGCCTCTCTGCTCCTCCATCACCGCGCTGCAGCGCTCCGCGATGGCGCGCGCGGTCTCCGCATCGCGCGCGAGGCGCAGGAACTCCTCGGCCAGAGAGGCCGCGTCCTCCACCCGAAAGCCCACGCCCGCGGAGGAGACCAGGTCGGCCACGTCCGCGCAGTTCTCCGTGTGCGGCCCGAACAACACCGGCCGGCCCGCGGCCACCGGCTCCAACAGGTTGTGTCCGCCGATGGGCGCCAGGGTGCCCCCCACGAACCCGGCCGCGCCCAGCGCGTAGGCCGCGCGCAGCTCGCCCATGGTGTCCAGCACCACCACGGGGGCCCCGGCCGCGCCGCGGCGCGCGCTCCGCCGCACGTGCTCCAGCCCGCGCCGGGACAGCATCTCCAGCACCGCTGGCGTCCTCTCCACGTGCCGCGGGGCCAGGAGCAATCTTGTCTCCGGCCTCTCCGCGCGGATGCGGGCGTAGGCGTCGGCCACGGCTTCCTCCTCACCGGGATGGGTGCTCCCCGCCACCAGCCAGAGGCCCTCCCCCGAGGCCCCGAGGTCTCTTCTCAACCTCTCCTCCGCCTCCCGGTCCGGCTCGGCCATGGCGTCCACCTTGGTGTTGCCGGCGATGGTGACGCGCTCCGCCGCCACGCCCAGCACGGCCAGGCGCTCCGCGTCCCGGCCGGACTGGACGCAGAAATGGTCGGGGAGGGCGTGGAGCCAGCGCGCGGCCGCGGCGGAGAGACGCGCCCGGCGCATCATG
>WFSF01000213.1 GCA_015486155.1 Armatimonadota bacterium | reverse complement strand
GCAGGTGAGAGGGGATTCGGAGGGTGCTGGGTTGTCATTCCCGTCGCTAAATTATGTATTCCACTGTAAAACTTCGTAGTGCTGGCGATCACTGCGTTTCCGGGGTGGGGAGGGCAGTTAGAGTGGTGGCGATTGTGAATCCCTATCTGCGGCTTTGTAAAATTGCGAAGGACTTTTTAGTATGTGGTAGAATTGAGCGGTGGAGGTGTGAAAATGGCGGAGATGGAGGAGCGTGTAACACTGCCGGCTTTGCTGGATGTGAAGCAGGTGGCGGAGTACCTGGGGTTGCACCGGGTGACGGTGGTGGATTTCGCCCGGAGCGGGAGGCTGCCTGCGTTCAAGGTGGGGCGGGAGTGGAGGTTTCGGGCGGACGAGATCCGCGCCTGGATGGATGAGCAGAGGAGAGGGCCGGTCAGGGATGATCGGTTCGAGCGGTTGTGGGAGAAGTTGGCGGCACCGGCGCGGGCGGCCGCCGCGGACATGGAGGATATCAACGAGTTGCTTGCAGAGATTAGAGGGGAGAGGAAGGAAGAGGAGGAAACCGCCACCGGGGAGGCGGAAGAGGAGGAGGAAGGGGATGCAAAGAGGGCAAGCGCCGCGGATGAGGAGAACGGAGATGCGGAACGCGCCCCGAACAGCGCGGTCGAGGCGGCGGGCGAGTAGCGAGGGAGCTCGCTTCGGGAAGGCGGGAAGATGAGGAATTCGGCTGGCCGCAGATGAGGGCAGGTGCGGAGGGCCACAGGTGGGGGCATCCGCCTCCGGCGGATCCGAGACCTGTGCCACCAAGCGGCGGACTGATACGCGTTACGGCCGCCAGCCCTGCCCCAAACGGGAGAGGAGAAGGGAGGACAGGGCTGGCGGTGGCGAGGACTGGTATGCGTCTAGTGGAGTATCCGGTCGAGCATTTCCTTTTCTTCGCGGCCGACCAAGGTGAAGACCCTCTTCTGGACGCCGCCGAAGACGGATGCCATCAGGGGGATGTTCATCGAGGCAAGGTAGGTCTTTCCGTTGCGCTCATAGACTGCCCATGCGCAGGGCATGATGGCGGTGGTGTTGGCCTGGTCGTCCACCATCTCCCGCGCGTAGGCGGCCCGGCAAACGAAGAAGATGCGGACCCGGTCAACGCCGGTGACGGGCACGCCGCGGTTGGCCAGGGATTCGGAGAAGTTCCAGGAGTCCACCGGGAATCCCCATCCCTCGGTATTTTCCACCGTTTCGCGCAGCCGCCTCACGGTTTCCTCGTAGTCATGCTTGCTCTCGTGTTCGAGCAGCATGAACCGGCGCGCGGCGAACATGACCAGCGCCGCCGTGAGTCCGACACCTGCGGCAAATGCCACGATCGCAATTGCCGCCACAACGCCAACAGCCATTCTCAACTCCCTTCGTGAGGCCGAAGCGACTCGCCACCAGCGTGCGCACCGCAGATGGCCTGTGCTCTGTGTGGTGGCGAGCGGGCCCAAGTAATCAAGTTATGCGCATATGATTATATGATAGCGGGGAAAATGTCAACCCCGCCGTTGTGCAATTCGCGGACAGAGGGAGGCCGCGGCTCCGCCTCCGCATCGAGGGGTTTCCCGTCCGAGGGACTGGAGGGCCCGCATTCCGGGCGGCGGAGAAATGGCGAGCCGCCCGCTTCAGCCCCGCCTGGCGCCAGTAATCACAAAATAGCGTATCTCTTGCAGGCAGTGGGGTCATGTGGTAGAATCAAACGCCTGAGAAACCACGGGGATGTGGCGCAAAGGAGGCGGCATAGGCGGATTTCAGCGCGGACCTTCGTTCAGTGACGGATAGCAACCCTCTTAGTTGGAGCCGATGCTTCATCCGTTCATTCATAATCCTTCCGAGTGAGGGTTGCTCGGAAACGGAGGTCCGGCGAGATGCCCAAGCCGCCTGCTCCACCCACCCTCATATTCGATCACTCGTCCGACCCGGAGGACCAGCTCTGGGACCGCTTGCACGAGCGGTTGCTGGTGGAACCGGAGATGCGGGTGATCGTACATCTGAAGTCCGGCTCCACCCTGATCGGCCGGCTCCGCTACTATGACAATTTCCACCTCACCGTGGCCTCGGGGGGACAGTTGCGCGATGTCCTCTACCGCGATATTGCGCATATCCTCGCCGCTTCCGAGACCGCGTAGCGGCCAGCCCGACTGACACCGGCGCGCCGCGCGTCGCCCTTCGCCAGGCGCAACGCGTCGCTCGGCCCCCACGTTTGCTTCCGCCGCCGGCCATGCGCGCGCTCTCGCGCGATCGCGGGATGCCGTCCGCCCTTCCCGATCGGTCGGATTCCGGTTCCGCTAGTCGGACTTCTCCGCGCGCAACTGGGGGAAGAGGATCACGTCTCTGATGGAGGGGGATCCGGTCAGCACCATGACCAGGCGGTCTATGCCGAGGCCGATGCCGCCGGTGGGGGGCATGCCGTATTCCAGGGCGCGCAGGTAGTCCTCGTCCATGGGGTGGGCTTCGTCATCCCCCTGGGCGCGCATGGCGACCTGTTCCTGGAACCGCCGCCTTTGCTCCTCCGGGTCGTTGAGTTCGGAGAACGCGTTGCCCAGCTCCAGCCCGGCGATGAACGGCTCGAACCGCTCCGCCAGCTCCGGCCGGTCGGGGCGGGCCTTGGCGAGCGGAGAGATGATGGTCGGGTAGTCGAACACGAAGGTGGGCTGAACGAGCTTGGGCTGCACGAAGGCCTCGAACAGGTTGTTGATGAGGGTGCTGACGGGAGTCCCCTCCTCCGCGGGAAGGCCCTTCTCCGCGCAGACGGCGCGCGCCCGCTCGGGGTCGAGCAGGTCCTCCGGCGCGACGCCCGCGTATTCCTGCACCGCGTCGAGCAGTTTTATCCTGCGCCAGGGCGGGGCAAGCTCGATGGTCTCGCCATCGCGCTCCACCCGGGTGGCGCCCAGCGCCTCCTGCGCGGCGTGCGCGACCACCCCCTCGAACAATTCCATCATCGCCTGGTAGTCGGCATAGGCCTGGTACAGCTCCAGCATGGTGAACTCTGGGTTGTGCCGGGTGGAGATGCCCTCGTTGCGGAAGGTGGGGCCGATCTCGTACACTCGCTCCAGCCCTCCCACGATCAGCCGCTTCAGGTAGAGCTCGGAGGCGATGCGCAGGTAGAGGTCTCGATCCAGCGCGTTGTGGTGGGTGATGAAGGGTCTGGCCAGCGCGCCGCCGGGGATCGGCTGCAAGATGGGCGTCTCGACCTCCAGGAACCCGCGCCGGTCCAGGTAGTTGCGGATCGCCCTCACCGCGCGGCTGCGCACCTGGAAGATGCGCCGCGATTCCGGGTTGGCGATCAGGTCCAGATAGCGCCGCCGGTAGCGCAGCTCCACGTCCTTCAGGCCGTGCCACTTCTCCGGCAGGGGCCGCAGCGCCTTGGCGAGCAGGGTCACCTCGGCCGCCTCCACCGTGACCTCCCCGGTGCGGGTGCGCACCACGCCGCCGCGGACGCCGATGATGTCTCCCACATCCAGCTCGCCGGCCTTACGGTAGGCCTCCTCGCCCAGGTTGTTCTCTCTAAGCAGGAGCTGGATACGCCCGGAGCCGTCCAGGAGATCGAGGAAGGTTGCCTTTCCGTGACGGCGGCGGGCGGTGAGCCTCCCGGCCACGGAGACCTCCTCGCCCTGGAGGGAGGCGAATGCGGCGACCACCTCCGCCGCCAGGTGGGTGCGGGGGAAGGCGGTGATGCGAAACGGGTCCTCGCCGGCCTCCCGCAGGCGTGAGAGCTTCTCCCGGCGCTGGCGCACCTGCTCGTTTTCGTCCGGCCCCCGGGCCTCCTCCGGTGGTCCCCCTGAGCCCGCCATCACTTGCTGACCGAGACGATGACGAATGTGTGCAATCCGCTGGGGGTTTGCACCTTGAGGGTCTCCCCCGCCGCGTGGCCGATCAGCGCCTCCCCGACCGGCGACTGATTGGAGATGCGGTTCTCGGAGGGGTCGGCCTCCAGCGCTCCCACTATGTGGTAGACCACCTCTTTCCCGCTGTAGGCGTCCCGCAGGCGCACGGAGGAGCCGACGGACACCTTGCCATCGTCCTCCGGGCCGTCCACGATGCGCGCGTTCTGCAGGATGTACTGGAGGGTCTCGATTCTCCCCTCCACCAGCGCCTGCTCCGCCTTGGCCGCCTCGTACTCGGAGTTCTCGCCAATCTCTCCGAACTGCTTCGCCTCCCGAATCCGGTCGGCGACGCGCTTGCGCCCCACCGCCTTCAGTTCCTCGAGCTCGGCCGTCACCTTCTGGAGCCCATCCCGGGTTAGGACGATATCCTCGCTTGCCATTGCCGATGCTTCCCGTCAGCCCTTTTCTGGGACAGAGAATCGGATCCGCGCTGCACCGCGCGCGTTCGCAACATACCCGCCCGACGACATTAAAACTAGAAGCACTGATTCGCTCCCTGGATTCGACGGGCGCGATCAGTGCCCCTGCGCTCTTTCTGACGGCCTCTAGACTAGCACAAACCGGGCGGGAAGTCAATCGCCGAGCAAGCGCGGCCGGCCCGCGGCAGCCCGCGGCGGCCGGTTGCAGGCGGGCGTCAAAGCCGTTAGAATCCCAGGCGGAGGCGCACGCGGATATTGCCCATGATCTACGGCGTCATCTCCGATATCCACGGCAACCTCGACGCGCTGGAGGCCGTCCTCGCGGAGTTGCGCGGGGTGGACGCTTTCGTGTGTCTGGGCGACATCGTGGGCTATGGACCGGAGCCGGGGGCGTGTGTGGACCGGGTGCGCTCGCTTCCCGGTCTGGTCTGTCTGGCCGGGAATCACGACCTGGCCGCGGTCGGCCGCTATGATCTCTCCTGGTTCAACGCGCACGCGCGGGAGGCGATCGTGTGGACCGCGGCGCGGCTCTCCCCCGACCAGGAAGACTTCCTGCGCCCCCTCAAGCCGGTGGGCGAGGCGGGAGGCGCCTCGCTCGCGCACGGCTCACTGGCGGAGCCGATGGCCTACATCACCGCCCCCAGGGAGGCCATGGACTGCTTCGAGGAGATGCCGGGAAGGTTGTGTTTCGTGGGGCACACGCACGTCGCGGAGCACTACCGCAACCGCATGGGCACCAGGTTTTGCGACCAGAATCCCCTGTGGAGCGGGGGCGTCGTGGAGGTGGGGCCGGCGGAGCTCGCCGG
>WFSF01000212.1 GCA_015486155.1 Armatimonadota bacterium | reverse complement strand
CCTCCCGCGTACCCTACGACAAAGGGGTCCGCCATTAGGCGGACCCCTTTGTCGCGGTGCTTGAACAGGAGGCGGGTCAGAACTTCTTTCTCACCCCGAAGGCGACGAAGCGCGGAGGCGTGCGGGACCACGGGACATAGTAAACGGCGTCGCCCTCGATGTTCCCCAGGAGCGCGCCGGTGCGCGGATGGAAGATCACGCGGCTGGTCTCATCGTCCCGGGCGAACAGGTTGTAGATCTGGACATAGAACTCGCAGTCAGGCTTGGCCTGATAGGACAGATTGAGGCTCACCGTCAGGTTCTTGTCGGTCTTGCGCGCGTTGGGGGTGACGAATCCCTTGGACGGATCGGATGGGTCCACGTAGTTCTCCGGCACCACCAGCTCCTCCGGGCTGGAGGGATCGGAGGGGTCCCAGTTGGGATTGGGCACATGGGCCGGGTCGCTGCCCCCGACGTCCAGCCCGCTCTGCCCATAGGGGAACCCGCTGCCCATGAAGGCCCACGGGTTCACCACGAACTTGCCCAGCTTCCAGCGCAGCGCCACCGCGATGGTGCGTCTCTGATCCCAGTCCACGGGGAACTCCTGGGCCAATGCCGCGGGGTCCGTGCTGTTAAGGAAGCCGTACCCGAACGGATACAGGTTGTCCTGGTTGCTGGTCGCCTTTGCGTTCAGATAGGTGTAGGACAGCCATCCCCGCAGGTTGTTTCTCAGGCGCCGGTCCACCTTCACCTCCAAGCCCCGCGTGGTCCCGGTGCCCGTCCCCGCGAACCATACCGGCGCGTCCGGGTCGAAATTGGCGGGATCGTAGGAGGGGATCGGGGTGTCACCATCCCAGATTACTCCGTGCCAGCGCTGCATCATCTGATTGCTGTCCCGGTGGAAGTAGGTGGCCGTCACCAGCGTCGCCTCGTCCGCCTTCCATTCGAAGCCGACTTCCCTCGTCCGGTCAATCTGCGGCCGCACCGGGAAGTTCGGGAACATCAGCATGTCCCAGGTCCATCCCCAGCCCGAGAACATCGGGTTCTCCGTCTCGTGCGGGAGATACTGCGCGGCGATCAGGTCGGCGCGCGGGAACTCCACGTACTGCCCCGCGGACGCCCTCACCAGGAACCGCGGCGAGGCGGTGTAGGTGAGACCGGCCCGCGTGCTGTTCTCGTCCACATCCAGATCCCCCGCGGCCGGCCGCTTGTAGGTCATCTTGTCCCGCCGCGCGCCCAGGCTGAGCATGAGCGCATCGTTCACCTGGAACTTGTCCTCCACATAAGCCTGGAGGTTGCGGGTGTCGTTGTTGGCGACCGAGTCCAGCAGGCCGAACGGGCTGTACTGCGTCCCGAAGACGCTGAAGCGGGACCGGTTGTCGCTGTTGATCTGCCACACGCCGGCCGCCAGACGATGCGGCCCCATCTGCCGCTGGTAATCGAACTGGGCGATGAACATGCGCTCATGGCGGTGCTGCCAGAACGCGTTGTCGGGATCGCCCAACTCCAACTCCAGGAAGTGCGCCATCCGGGAGAGTCGCAGGGTCCAGAAAGCGGTCGGGCTCAGGGTGTGATTCAGGGCGATGGACTGGAGATCGTCGCCCTGCCGACCGTAATCGTCGCCCCCCGCGCCTCCCCAGGTGGCGGTGATCGGGTCGAAAGTGAACATCCGCTCGAATGGGAAAAGATACCGGGCATAGCCGTGGTGGGCGAGCACGGTCACCTTATCCCGCGCGCCCGCGTCGTAGACCACCTTCGCAATGTGATCGGAGACCGTCGGCGCCTCTGAGGTGAACAGGTTGTCGTTGAACTTGGTGTGCCAGTCATACGTACCGTAGTACCAGTCCGCCCGGCCGTCCACATCCCCCGTCTCCAGCAGCACTCCGCCGAAATCGTAGGGGGTGCCCGCGCCGACGTCTATCAGCGCCCCCCGCATCTGGTCCCCCCGCTTCACCACCTGGTTGATCACGCCGCCCGTGAACCCCCCGTACTCGGCCGGATACCCGCCGGTGAACAGCTCCAGCCGGTCCAGGCCGATGGAGACGACATTGGTGGCGAAGACATTGGAGTTGGGGTCAGTGATGGGAATGCCGTCCAGCAGGTAGCTTACCTGGTTGGCGCGCGCCCCTCGGATGTGCGGGTAGAACGTGTTGTCCGGCACCACTCCCGGCTGCGCAAACACCAGCCCCGGAAACTGGTACCGGTCGTTGGGCTGAGAGAGCGTCATCTGCTCGTCGGCCGCGGTGGTGACGTACACCGAAGCGGTGACATCGCTCCTCACCCTCACCCGCGCGGCCGTGACCTTCACCTCCGCGCCCGCGGCCTTCTCGACCTTCGGGTCCAGTGCCACCTCGAGGGCGCTCACGTGATCCTGAGTCACCACCACCCCGGTGACGTGGGCGGTGGTGTAGCCTACGAGATCCACTGACACCGTGTAGGAACCAGGAGGAACGTTCGTGATCGAAAAACGCCCCTGTGCATCGGTGACGGTGGAAAGCTCGGTCCCGAGCACGGAGACGTTCGCCCCCGCCAGCGCCTCGCGCGTCTGGGAATCCCCGACTACGCCGGAGATGGTGCCGGTTACCGCCGCCCACGCGCTGCTTGCGGCGAGCACCAGCGCTATCACTGCTGCTATGCTATGCCACTGGGTTGCCCTCACGATCATCACTCCTTCGCGGAACTCGATTATTGCGTTTCCCCAGCTTGGTCTCTATGAAATTATCCGACCAATCGCGAGGCAAAATGACGCCTGCTGTCCACGGTGGGAGGGAGAAGTTCGGGCGCTCCGCCCCGCGGCGGAGCCTGCTCACGCTTCGGCCGCCCCTTCACTGGCTACCGATCGGTTTTCACACCCCTGAGGAACCTGTCGTCCGTCAGGCGGAACTTACAATCCTGTCCCCGTGTCGCAATCGCAGGCCGAGACCTGCCTCGTTTTGCCTAACGTTATGTACCATACTATTGATTGCGATGGTGTATCACTGTGATTCCACCTAGCGCAACTCAAACACCACTGTCGCAATGCTGTACACACGGCGCGGCTTCCCATCCTGAACCGCCGGTCGGTAGCGCCACCCGCGCACGAAATCCACCGCCGCCGCGTCCAGGCGGCGGTCCCCACTGGAGCTCATCACCTCCACGTTCGCCACCTGCCCGGCCTCGGTGACCAGCACCTTCAACCTCACCGTCCCCTCGACCCCCTCCTCGACCGCACTGGAGGGATAAGTCAACGTTCCTTTATAGATCACCTCCGGCTGCTTGCGGTCCGCCACCCGGGAAATGAACCCGCCGCCGCCCGCGGGCGCTCCATTTCCCCCAGCGTCGTCGCCCGAACCATTCCCCTGGCCGGAGCCCTCCCCGTCGCCGGGGCCTGTCCCGGAGCCGGGGCCGTCGCCCGAGGCCGCGCCCGCTCCCGAGCCGCCGCCCACGCCCGGAAGCGTCCCCGGGGTGGTGCCGCCGGAGGGCAGGCCGATCAAATCACCGTTCGGGCTGGGGGAACCGAGGTCCACCGAGCCGCCGCTGCCGCTCTCCGCGGGCCCGGCCGCCGGCTTTCCGCCCTGAGGTTGGGTGGGCGTCTGGGGG